>DATCUL010000159.1:0-13001 GCA_036567405.1 Methyloversatilis sp.
GCCAGCGATCGATGCCCGCGGTGCTGCCTATCACCATGCGTGCGCCGCGGCTTGGCGGCTCGTCGGCCCCGACCTCGCCGGGCGGATGATCCAGCCATTCGCCGGCCAGCGTGCGCGCACCGGCCTCAAGCTTCGCGTCGCCGCCGGCCAGCACGGTCAGGCCGATGTCGGCGTCCAGCGTCGCTTCGCGCAGGATCGGCGGTGCTTCGCCGGCGGCAAGCTGCCGCGCCAGGCGGAAATCCGGATCGAGCGCCAGTTCGGTGCAGCCGCTGCCGGCCGGTAGCGTGATCCGGGTGTGCAGCCCATCCACGTGCACGCGTTCGGTCCGGATCGCTGCATCCGTCTTCAGTGTCAGCGGCAGGTCGAGCATGTAGGCCGGTGCCGGCTGTTCCAGCGTCAGTACCAGACCGTCGCGGCCGATCTCGGCAGCGGCGACGCGCGGCCGGACCAGGCCGCTGCCATCGACCCACTGCGCGAAGAAGCGCGACAGATCGCGCCCTGACGCCTGTTCGAACGCGACCCGCAGTTCGGACCAGCCGGCGCGACGATGGCGGTAGGTGCGCCAGAAGCGGTGCAGCGCGTCGTCGAAGGCCGGCTGTCCGATCGTGTCGCGCAGCATCAGGAACACCATGGCGGCCTTGTGATAGCCGACGACCTGCGAGGCGTCGTGCGTGCGCGCCGTGAAGTCGGCCAGACGACCCTGATCCTGCGGCGACAGTGCCGACAGCCCGCGCAGCCAGTCCAGCCGCATCGTGCGTGCCGCGTCCTCGCCCTGTGCTTCGCGCTGGGCGTAGTCCGCCATGAAGGTTGTCAGTCCTTCAGACCAGTTGCCGCTGCCCGGCGCCGGATGGACGCCGTTGCCCCACCAGTTGTGCAGGATTTCGTGCGGCAGCGAAGTGTTGCGGATGAAGGGCAGGCGCAGCACGTCGATGCCCAGATAGGTCAGGCCGGCCATGCCGAATCCGGTCGGCGTCGGCGACGAGGCGATCGTGAAGCGGCTGTACGGATAGTCGCCGACCACGCCTTCAAGCTGCGCGAGATGGCTGGCTGCGGCATCCAGATAGCCGGCCGACAGTTCGGCGATGGCCGGGTGGAACAGCGTGACCAGCGTCAGCATGCGCCCGTCCCGCGCACGCACCGTACGCCGTGCTTCGAGCCACGGACCGGCCATCAGGTCGGCGCCCTCGCTGTCGTTGCGCATGTCGAAGCGCACCTGGCGGCGGCCGTCGCGCAGCGTTTCGCTGATCAGGTCGCCGGGTGCCAGCGCGCGCTGCGCCGCCGGCAGCTCGACCTCGAGGCGATAGCGGTGCAGCAGCGGACCGGCGGCGTCGAACGGCAGTGGGTACCAGGCACCGCCCGCCGGCAGGAAGCTGCCGTCCTGGCCGATCTGCGGTGCCGCCCTGGTCAGCGTGTCGCGATGCGAGGCCTGCGCGTCGGGTGCGGCGGCGCGGATGGTCCACCGGACGTCGAGCCGGCGAGCGCGCGCTGCCGGCGCGAGATCGATGCGCCGGAACCCGTCACCGGTACGTGCCCGCAGGGGTCTGCCATCCAGCGTCATCGTCTCGATGCGGTGGCGTGCGTCCAGGCGCAGCGCCATCGGTTCGCCGGCCGGCAGGGTGATCCGCGCCCGTGCCGCGAGCCGGCCGGCGGCCGGATCGAGTTTCACCGCGAGGTCGTAGCGCGGGGCGGCGTGTGCCGGCAGCAGCACGAGTGCCTGCAGGGCCAGCCAGAACGGCATGCGTGTCATGGCCGGGAAGCGTCGGGTGGCTGGATGCCGAACACGCCGTCGGCCACGCCGGCGACCAGGTCGCGGCAATCGTCGTCGGCGTCCCAGGGCAGCAGGCTGCCGACGTCGGTCAGGCCGAGATCGCGCAGCTGATGCGCCACGCCGTAGCCGTGCATAACGTGACCGCTGCCCATCAGGCCGACCACCAGCGCGCCCGGCCGGGTGCGCACCGCATCGGCCAGTGCTTCGGCCATTGCGCGGTCCCACAGCAGCTGGCTGTCGAGAAAGCGCGCGAACGCATCGTCGCCGGCAGTGCCAGCCGACTGCATGTGGTCGTTCCAGACCTGCTGCAGCCAGGCACGGTAGCCGTCGTGCGCGGCGACCGGATTGCCGACGCCCTCGCGCTCGGCCGGGGAAACGGCGGCGAAGCCTCGGCGCGACACGTCGCGCACCACTTTCCGGTCGATGTTCAGCGCGCGCAGCGGTATGTGGTGCTCGCGCGCGAAGCGGAAAATGCCGGCGTACAGTTCCGGTGGCGTGCCCCAGGCGCGCTGCCAGTCGCTGCGTTCGAACAGCTGCTGTTCGCTGATTTTGCCGCGCACCCAGTCATCGAGTACCGGCTGTGCGCTGCGCGGCAGCATTTCCAGACCGATCACCATGTCCGGCCGCAGCACCTGCAACGCGCGCAGCGTGTCGAGCTGCCAGGCGTGATGGGCGGCCATGTCGTGTGTCTCGCCGAGCAGCAGCACCGGGCGCCGGCTCATGCGCGCCAGCAGCGCTGCCGGTTCGGCAGTGCCGCGACCGGGTTCCAGCCAGCTGCCCGGTGTCACGCACTGTGCGGCAGCGGCACCCTGCGTCAGTACGCAGCACAGGCAGGCCATCAGCAGAAGCGTGCGCAGGGCGGAAGTCATGTTCGAGGTGTTCGGATCGGGGCGCCGCGGTTGACGGCGTTACCGGCATTTCGTTCCGGGTGTGTTGCCGCAGCGTCATCGGCGCAGCGACCGGAAGGACGTTAACATGCCGGAACGCCAACTGTCCGCGCTCCATCGTGTCCCGTCCGACGCAAAACCTGCTGCGCAGCGTGCCGTTCATCGTGTCGGCGCTGGTGTATGCGTCGGCGATCCTGATCGATCCGCTGCTCGACCTGTCGGATGGCTGGCCGCCGGTGCTGCAGCTCGGGCCGGGCACCGCCTTTGCCATCGTGCTGCTGTTCGGCTGGCGCCACGTGCTGGTTCTGGTTCCGGTGGAACTGGCGCTGACACTGGCAGGCGGCCAGCCGATCGGGATGTCGGTCCTGACCGCCGTGCTCACGGGCGTGCTGGCCTGCGGCGGCCGGCAGCTGCTGCGCACTTTTCCGCCCCAACCCTTCCCGCGCATGCGCGCCGATCACTATGCGTGGTTCCTTGCGGCTGCACTGCTGCTGTCGGTGGCGCAGGGCGCGCGCCAGGCCTGGCAGCCATCGGTGCCGTTCCATGTGTCCGACTGGACACTGTATGCGGCGGCGGACTTTGCCGGTGCCATATTGATCGTGCAGCTGGCGGCCGGCTGGCTGGGCAGGCTGCAGTGGCGGTCGATCGCGGCCGACCTCGGACCGGCGTTGCCGTGGATGGCGCTGACGCTGGTCACCGCGGCCGCCATCTTCCTGCGCGTGCTCGACGGACCTGATCCCTTCATGCTGCTGCTGCCGGCGGTGCTGGTGTGGTCGGCGATCCGGCTCAAGGTGCGCTGGATGAGCCTGCTGCTGGTGCTGCTGCATGCGCTGGCCGGCTACGGAACGGTCCGGGGGCTCGGTCCGTTCGGCAACGAGACGCCGCTGCACATGCTGGTGTTCCTGCAGGCGTTCATCATCGCGATGTCGATCGCGCCCTATTCGCTGTCGATCACGCTGAACGAACGTACCGCGGCCTCGCGCAGTGCACGCATGCGCGAGGCACAGTTGCTCGACCTGTTCGACGGATCGATCCAGGGCATCCTGATCCACCGGGAGTTCAAGCCGCTCTATGCCAACCGGCGCGCCGCGGAACTGTTAGGCATGCAGTCGGTGGCCGACCTGATGATGCGTTCCACGCTGGCCGACATGATCGTTCCGGACGATCTTCCAGTCGTTGCCAGCGACAGCAACCGCCGGCAGCTTGCGGCCGGGCGCATGCTGTCGATGCAGGTCGACGTCGTGCGCGCCGATGGTCTGCGGCGCACGCTGGACTCGGTCGTCCGCCAGGTCATGTGGGGCGGGCAGCCGGCGATACAGGCCACCTTCATCGATGTCACCGACGACCTGTCCGCGCGGCGCGAGCAGCGTACGCGGCTCGAGCGGCAGGAACGGCAGCTCGGGGCGATCATGCGGCTGAGCGTGGACCCGGCGCTGTCCGCCGGTGACGAAGGTGCCTTGCGCACGCTGACCGAGGTCGCCGCCGGCGCGCTGTCGGTCAGCCGGGCCAGCGTATGGGTACTGGACGGCGATACGCGCCGGCTCAGCTGCCTCGACCTGTTCGATGGGCGCAGGCTCGATCACGACTACGGCCACGTGCGTGGCGGCACGATCAACGCCGATGCGTTTGACCGCTACTTCAGCGCGCTGCGCAGCGGCCGGACCATCGTGGCGCAGGACGCGCGCACCCATCCCGACACCTCGGAGATGGCGGGCGGCTACCTGGAATCGGAAGGCATCGCCTCCATCATCGATGCACCGGTCTTTCTGGACGGCCGGCTGGCCGGCGTCGTCTGTCTGGAGCACGCCGGCGAGCCGCGCGAATGGGCACACGACGAAACGCGTTTCGCTGGTGAACTGGCGACGCTGCTCGGCCGTTTCCTGGTCGCGCGTGAGCGCAGCCGTGCGATGGCGGAGCAGGCCAGGCTGTCGGCGATACTCGACGCGACGCCCGACTATGTGTCGACGGTCGACACCGGCCTGAACGTGATCTACCTGAACCTGTCGGCGCGGCGCATGCGCGGGCTGTCGGACGAGCGCCTGCCGGAAAACCTGCGCGTCGGCGACCTGTCGCCGCCCGATGCCTACCGGCACTACATCGACGTGGAACTGCCGGCCGTGCTGCGCGACGGCATCTGGATCGGCGAAAGCGCGCTGTGCGGTGCCGACGGTGCGGCGATACCGATGTCGGTCGTGCGTCTGGCGCATCGCGATGCGACCGGTACGGTCCGCTACATTTCCAGCGTGCTGCGCGACATCAGCGACATCAAGCGCACGGAACAGGCGCTGCGAGTGGCCAACGAGACGCTGGAACAACGGGTGGCCAGCCGTACCGCCGAGCTGGCACAGGTCAACGAGCGGCTCAAGGATCTGGACCGGCTTAAGTCGATGTTCATCGCGTCGATGTCGCACGAACTGCGTACGCCGCTCAATTCCATCATCGGTTTCACCGGCGTGGTGCTGGGCGGCATGGCGGGCGAGCTCAACGCGCGCCAGCAGGACCAGCTGCAGCGCGTCTACGGTTCGGCCAGGCACTTGCTTGCGCTGATCACCGACGTCATCGACATATCGAAGATCGAAGCCGGTTTCATCGACGTGTTCGAGGAGCGCTTCGAAGTCAGTGCGCTGATCGACGAAGCGGTGCAGTCGGTGCTGCCGGCGGCGCGCGACAAGAGACTGGAGGTCGCAGTGTCGGTACCGCGCGGCGTGATGGTGCAGGCCGACCGCCGCCGCCTGCTGCAATGCATACTGAATTTCCTGAGCAACGCGGTAAAGTACACAGTCGAAGGAAAGATCCTCGTGGAGGCAGGCGTGCGCGACAACTGGCTCGATATCAGCGTTCAAGATAGCGGCATCGGCATCGACGAGGCCGGTCTGGCCCGCCTGTTCCAGCCGTTCGAACGCATCGATTCGAAATTGCGCGTGAAGACGCCGGGCACCGGCCTCGGCCTGTACCTGACACGCAAGATCGCCACCGAGCTGTTGTCCGGGTCGGTCGATGTGACCAGCACACCCGGTATCGGCAGCCGTTTCACGCTGCACGTGCCGCGTGAAGGCTCGGGTCGTGCCGCCAGCGGAGCCGGTCAGTGAAAACCGCGCTGGTGATCGAGGACAACGAGAACAATCTCGAACTGATCACCTTCATCCTGCACGCCGGCCACTACGCCACGCGCAGCGCGATGACCGGGCTGGACGGCGTGGCCGAGGCGCTGCGCGAGCGGCCTGATTTCATCCTTCTCGACATCCAGCTGCCCGACATAGACGGCATGGAAGTCGCGCGCCGCATCCGTGCGCACGAGACCGGAGTCCCCATTCCGATGATTGCAATCACCTCGTTCGCGATGGCGGGCGACCGCGAGCGCGTGCTGGCTGCCGGCTGCAACGGCTACATCGAAAAACCGATCGATCCGCTGCGCGTCATGGCGCAGATCGAACACGTACTGGAGCAGGCAGGCGCATGAACATACTCCTGGCCGAGGACGACGAAAATTCACGCCTGATGCTGGCCGCGGCGCTGGAGGCACGCGGTCATGCGGTGCGGACCGCGGCGGACGGGCGGCGCGCGCTGGAACTGGCGCTGGCGCAGGCGCCGGACCTCATCGTGTCGGACATCCTGATGCCTGAACTGGACGGCTACGGCCTGTGCCGTGCGGTACGCGCGCACCCGCTGCTGCAGGCCACGCCCTTCGTGTTCTATACCGCCACCTTCACCGACCGGCGCGACGAGGAACTGGCCTTTCAGCTGGGCGCCGACCGCTTCCTGATCAAGCCGTGCGAGATCGGGACGCTGATTGCGGAACTCGAGTCGGCCGCCACGCGGCGCGCCATCCAGCCGGTGGCCGGCGAGGTGGATGCCTTGTATGCCGAACGCCTGCGCGACAAGCTCGACAAGAAGCTGAGCGAACTGGAAGCCGAACGCACGCGCCTGCGCGACTTTGCCGAAGCCGCGGCGGACTGGTTCTGGGAAACCGGCATCGACGGCGTGATCACGCACACTTCCGACGGCGCGTGGCCCTTGCGCGGCCTGACGCTCGACAGCCTGTTCGCGATGCGCCGGCCGGGCATGCCGCGTCGCGATGATCCGGCGCAGCTGGTACGCGAAGGCCGCAGCTTCCGCGAAATCGTGATCGACTGGCGTCAGCAGGACGGCAGCGTGCGCATCATGGCGTTGTCCGGCAGACCGTATCGTGACCCGCTGGGGGCGCTGTGCGGCTACCGCGGCAGCGCGCGCGACGTGAGCCGCCAGGTCCGGGCCGAGGAAGAACTGCGCGCGCTCAACCACGAACTGGATGAAAGGGTACGCAGCCGCACTTCCAGTCTGAAAGCCGCGTTCGAGGAACTGGAGAGCTTCAGCTATTCGGTGTCCCACGATCTGCGCGGCCCGCTGCGCGCCATCCACGGTTTCGCCAGCGTGCTGGACAACGAACTGTCGCAGCCGTCGGTCAGCGGCCTGTCGGACACCGCACTCGATGCGCTCGCCCGCATCCTGCGTGCCGCGCTGCGCATGGAGCACCTGGTCGACGACCTGATCGAGCTGTCGCGCGTGACCCGGCTGCCGCTGCAGCGCCAGCCGGTCGACCTGAGCCTGCTGGCGCAGGACATCGCCGACACCCTGCGCAGCGGCGAGCCTTCCCGCCGCTGCGACATCCGGATACAGCCCGGCATGCTGGTCGCCGGCGACGT
This sequence comes from Methyloversatilis sp., assembly GCA_036567405.1. GTDB lineage: Bacteria > Pseudomonadota > Gammaproteobacteria > Burkholderiales > Rhodocyclaceae > Methyloversatilis. Next base: position 7,338 of record DATCUL010000159.1, read on the forward strand.
CGGACTGCTGCGCATCGTGCTGGACAACCTGCTGCGCAATGCGTGGAAGTTTTCGGCGCCGACCGAACATGCGCTGATCGAGGTCTGCTGCGAGGGCAGAGGGCAGGACGCGGTCATCCACGTGCGCGACAACGGCGTCGGTTTCGACATGGCGCATGCCGAAAAGCTGTTCATGCCATTCAACCGCATGCATCGCGAGGGTGAGTTCGAGGGAACCGGCATCGGGCTGGCGCTGGTTCAGCGCATCATCCGGCGCCACAACGGCCGGGTATGGGCGCATGCCGAGCCGGGCAAAGGCGCGAACTTCAGCTTCACGCTGGGTGAATCCGACGTCGAACTGCCTCCGGTCGCCGCCTGACTCAGCGGCGTCCCACGATCAGCACGCCGGCGATCACCAGTACGGTGCCGGCCAGCTGCAGCGCCGAGACCGGCTCGTCCAGCATGCTCCAGGCGAGGAAGACCGTGATCACCGGCCCGGTGCTGCCGACCAGCGCCGCGGTCTGCGCACCCATGCGCCTGATGGCGGCGGATTGCAGGAACACCGGCAGCACCGTGGAGAACAGCGCCATCGCTGCCGCCAGCCAGAGTACCGGTGCCGGCTGCACCAGCGCGTCGAGCGGGCGCGTGGCGCCGAAGTGCAGGCCGACCGCGACGGTGGACACCAGCGTGGCGAGCGCGGAAAAACGCGTGGCGCCGAGCGTGCGGATCGCGCCCGAAGCGCCGGTCAGGTAGAGCGCGAAGCTGAGCGACGAACCGAACACCAGCAGGCAGCCCAGCGCGATGGTTGCCGCGTCGCCGCTGACTTCCACGTCATGTACCACCGCCAGCGCGATGCCTGCGTAGCACAGCAGGCACGCAGCGATTTCGCGTGCCGCGATGCGCCGGCCGTGCATCATCCAGCCGAGTAGCAGGGTCAGTGTCGGGTAGGTGAACAGCACCAGCCGCTCCAGGCCGGCAGAGATGTAGAGCAGGCCGTAGAAGTCGAGCATGCTGGCGCCGTAGTAGCCGAACAGGCCGAGCACGGTGACGCCGGCCCAGTCGCGCCAGGTAAGCGGTACGCCGCGCGCCGCCTCGCGCCAGGCGACGACCAGGAAGACCGGCGCCGACAGCAGCATGCGCAGTGCCACCAGCGTGACCGGGTCGACGCCGTGCGGATAGGCAAGCTTGGCCAGGATGGCCTTCAGCGAGAAGCCGGCCGAGGCGACGATGGCCAGCCAGATGCCCAGACGGGCATCGCCGGCGGTCGGTGTCGTCGCTATTTGCGCCGCCCGCCGAGTATCGATCCGAGCACGCCGCGCACGATCTCGCGGCCGACCGAACTGGCGATGGTGCGCGCCACCGTCTTGGCCGCCACCTGCGCCAGACCGTCGCGCTGACCGCCGCGCGGGCCGGTGGAGCCGAACACCAGATCGCCCAGGCTGCCGAGCAGGCCGCCGTCGGTGTCGCTGCCTGCGGTGCCGGCCGATTTTCCGGGCGGGGGTGCCGACGCTGAGGGGGTGGCGGGTGCGCTGCCGGCGGCTGATCCGGTCAGTCTTTCATACGCCGATTCGCGGTCGATCGCCTGCTCGTAGCGACCACGCATCGGCGACTGCTGGATCAGCGCGCTGCGTTCGGCCGCGGTCAGCGGCCCGAGGCGAGACGCCGGCGGCAGCACGAAGGCGCGCTCGACCATGGCCGGCCGGCCCTTTTCGTCGAGGAAGGAGATCAGCGCCTCGCCGGTGCCCAGTTCCATGATGGCCTGCTCGGCATCGAACTTCGGATTGGCGCGCATGGTCTGCGCCGCCGTCTTGACCGCCTTCTGGTCGCGCGGCGTGAACGCGCGCAGCGCGTGCTGCACGCGATTGCCGAGCTGGGCCAGCACCGTGTCCGGTACGTCCAGCGGGTTCTGCGTCACGAAATAGACGCCGACGCCCTTGGAGCGGATCAGCCGCACCACCTGCTCGATCTTTTCCAGCAGCGCCGGCGGCGCCTCGTTGAACAGCAGATGCGCCTCGTCGAAGAAGAACACCAGCTTGGGCTTGTCGACGTCGCCGACTTCCGGCAGCTGCTCGAACAGTTCAGCCAGCAGCCACAGCAGGAAGGTGGAATAGAGCTTGGGCGAGTTGTACAGCTGGTCGGCGGCCAGGATGTTGATGGTGCCGCGGCCGTACTCGTCCCGGGTCATCAGGTCGGCGATGTCCAGCATCGGTTCGCCGAAGAAGCGGTCCGCGCCCTGCTCCTCCAGCGTCAGCAGGCCGCGCTGGATGGCGCCGATCGATGCCGTCGACACATTGCCGTACTGCGTCTTGAACTGCGCGGCGTTGTCGCCGATGTACTGCACCAGCGCGCGCAGGTCCTTCAGGTCGAGCAGCAGCAGGCCCTGGTCGTCGGCCACCTTGAACACGATGGTCAGCACGCCGGCCTGGGTGTCGTTCAGGCCGAGCAGGCGCGCCAGCAGCAGCGGCCCCATGTCGCTGACGGTGGCGCGGATCGGGTGGCCGGACTGCCCGAACACGTCCCAGAAGCAGACCGGGCTGGCGTAAGGCGTGAAATCGGTGATGCCCAGCTGGTCGAGCCGCTGCTGAAGCTTGGGACTGACGGTGCCGGCTGCCGCCATGCCCGACAGATCGCCCTTGACGTCGGCCATGAAGACCGGCGTGCCGATATAGGAGAAGCGCTCGGCCAGCGACTGCAGCGTGACCGTCTTGCCGGTGCCTGTGGCGCCGGTGATCAGCCCGTGGCGGTTCGCCATATTGGGCAGCAGCGCGAGCGAGAGGTCGCCGGCGCGGGCGACATAGAGCGGGTCGGCCATGACTGCAGGTCTCCGGAAGCAATGCCGCGATGCTACCAGCCTGCATGACGGGTCAGCCAGCGCGGCCACCCGATCTGCCGGGTCTGCCGCCCGATCAGGCAGCGCCGGAGGCGAAGCGGAACTGCGACTTGCCGGCGCGTTTGGCGTCGTACATCGCGTCGTCGGCCCGGCGCATCAGATTTTCCAGTGCGTCCGATGGTGTCCCGGTGTAGGCGACGCCGACGCTGGCACCGATGCAGGCGCTCTGGCCATTGCCCAGTTCGATCGGCCGAGCCAGCGTGCCGACGATCTTCGACGCGATGAAGCGCGCGGTATCGGCACTTTCGAGCGCACACAGCACCACCAGGAATTCGTCACCGCCGATGCGGGCGACCAGGTCGGTTCGGCGCACGACGGACTCGAGCTGCCGGCCCACGGCTTCCAGCACGCGGTCGCCGGCGTCATGGCCCATGCTGTCATTGACCTGCTTGAAGCCATCCAGATCGACCACCATCAGCGCCAGTCCGCCGCCAGCCGGCATCGCGGCCAGCGCGTCGCCGAACCGGTGTTCCATGCCGCGCCGGTTGAGCAGTCCGGTCAGCGGATCGCGTTCGGCCATCGCCAGCGCGCTGGCTTCCGCCCGCTTTTGTTCCGATACGTCGTTGACGATGCCCTGCATCAGGTTGCCGTGCATCGGGTTGAGCATCAGATGCAGCCAGACCGGGCCTGATCCGGTGCCCGGAAGCTCGAAATCGGCCGTGGCTGCCCGCTGGTCCGACAGCGCGCGCACCATCAGCGCGTCCAGTCTCGACGAGTCGTCGCCCAGCACTTCGCCCAGCGCATACGGACGTGTCGCCTCGCCATGTGCGGGCAGCCCCAGGGTGCGGGACAGCCAGGGGTTCCAGTCGCGCAGGAAGCCGTCGCCGTCGAGCGTGAAGATGCCGGTCTGGGCGCTCTCGAACAGCAGGCGGTACTTGAGTTCCGATTCCTCCCGCTGTGCACGCATGTCGCGTTCGGCTGCCAGCAGATCGCCCATGTGTACGATCAGGCCGTTGATGTCCTCGGCCAGCCGGCCGATTTCGTCGCCGCGGTGGCCGGGCGGCAGCATGATGCGTTCGCCGCTGCCGAGCTTGAGCTGGTGCAGGTCGTCGGACAGTTTCTTGACCGGGCGGGTGACTACATTGAGCACCACCCAGGCCACCGATACGATGACCGTGATCAGCTGTACGCCGAGGATGATCACGATGTAGCGCGAATAGGCGCCGGCATCCTTGTCCATCCGTGCGCTGGCGGGCCAGACCCGCAGTTCGCCCACGGCTTCTGCCGGATCGAAGGGCGAATGCAGGGCGCGCGTCAGCACCGGCAGAGCCGTGCCCGTGTCGCCGTCAGCGTCGCCGGTCGCCACGAGCTCCCGGCCGCCTTCGGCGATGACCACGCGTGCCACCGAACCATTCCTCAGCAGACCGCGTGCCACTTCGGTCGCGAGTTGTTCGTCACGGGCGAACGCCGCGATGCTGGCCGTGCGTTCGACCGTCTGCATCAATTCGACCAGATTCTGCTGCAGCCGCTTGCGCTCTTCGCGCGCCACCATGACGCTGCTGGCCAGCGCAACCAGCACGCCGACCAGCGTTGCAAAGAACAGGATGAGCAGCGTGGTGCGCCAGACGACGCCGCTCAGGCGTGGCGTCGACGTGGCGTCGTCCGGCGGGGATGCGCGATCAGTAGTCAAGCCGCAGCACCGTCTTCACACGCCGGTCGACGAGCGCGCTGTCGACATAGCCGATGGCACCGCGTTCGTGCGCGACCCGTTCGAGTACCGCATTCGCGTCTCCGAGCCGCAGCGGCGGCTGGGTGCGTCCGGAAAAGCGCAGGCGTGCCCAGTAGGCGTCGATCTCGGTGATGCCGCGACCGACCAGAGCCTGATAGAAGGCCTCGCGCTGGGGCATCGTATCGAGCACGATGGCCGTCACGCCGGGTGACAGGTGCTTGATTCGACCCAGGAACAGATGGCTGACCTCCTCGCGGCTCATGCTGTCTACCCCGTTTGCCGGATTGACGATGACCGCAATTCCGGTTGCCCAGCAGCAGGCGCAGCCGAGCGCGAGCCACAGCGCCAGACCCCGGCGGATGATCGTGCTGATGGCCGGCATCATCAGAACACGAAATCCAGAACCATGGAATACAGCGTCAGGCTCGTGTTCCGCGCCGGCATTCCGCTGTTGTCCATCAGCAGCGTGGATTCGCGTGCCGACACGTGATCGACCTGGAACTTGAGCGCGTAATTGGGCGCGAAGTCGTAGCGCACGCCGGCACCGATCGAATGCTGGTCGGAATTCAGGCGGTCGACCACCAGATCGTAGAAGGACTGCAGCTGGGTCAGCTGCGGCACCAGCGACGGCAGCGCGAGGGTGCGCTCCTTCGGACCAAAGCAGCTGCGGGCGTAGGTCGCATAGGGCTTCCATGCGCCGATCCGGTAGGCAGCGATCACGCTGGCGCCCCATCCTTCATAACCCGGGAAATTCGTGTGCCGCTCCCATCCGAGCAGTGACTGCAGCGAAAACGGGCCGCGCTCGTACTGTGCGCTGACGGTCGAAAAGCTCAGGTGGTAGGAATCGTCCATCTGGCTGGCACGCAGCTGCGCCAGCGCCTGCTGTGTCTGGAACGGTGCCGGCAGCACGACGGACGACAGCGCCGTCGCGAGCGGCTGCAGCGAGGTGTCGTCCTGCGTGTGGATGTCGCCCCAGGCTGCACGCAGTGTCAGCGACTCGTCGGACCATTCCAAGGTTGCGCCCAGCGTCCGTGCGTACGGCGGGGTGTAGGACTGTCCGAACAGGTAGTAGTCGCCGCGCGAGCGTCCGCCGTACAGCTTGAGACTGGCGACGCCCGGGCCCAGC
>DATCUL010000160.1:0-2130 GCA_036567405.1 Methyloversatilis sp.
ATGAAGATTGTGGACGACGATGGCAAGGAATTGCCGTGGGATGGCGTCGGATACGGTCATCTGCTGGTCAAGGGGCCGTGGATCATCAGCAGCTACTTCAAGGGCGAAGGCGGCGATGTGTTGCAGGACGGCTGGTTCCCGACCGGCGACGTTGCCACCATCGACCCCGACGGTTATATGCAGATCACCGACCGCAGCAAGGACGTCATCAAGTCCGGCGGCGAGTGGATCAGCTCGATCGAGCTGGAAAACATCGCGATGGCCCACCCGGCCGTACTCGAAGCGGCCGTCATCGCCTGCCGGCACCCGAAGTGGGACGAGCGGCCGCTGCTCGTCGTCGTGCGGAAACCCGGTGCGGAACTGGACCGCGAACGGATGCTCGCGTTCTACGCCGGCAAGGTCGCCAAGTGGCAGATTCCGGACGACGTCATCTTCGTCGATGAAATTCCACATACGGCAACCGGCAAAATGCTGAAGATGAAGCTGCGTCAGCAGTTCGCCGAGCATGTGCTGCCCGAAGCCTGACCGGCGGACCTCGTCGCCATGAAATCCTTCCACAGACGCACCGCCCGTCCGGCGCCGCAACCTGCAACAAGGGAAACCACAGCAGTGGACCGGCATGGACTGGTACGCGCCGACACACTGCTGGTCGAGCGCGGTCTGGCCCAATCGCGTGCTGCCGCGCAGCGGCTGATACTGGCCGGTTGCGTCCAGGCCGACGGCGTGCCGCTGGTCAAGGCAGCCCAGACGCTGCGTGCCGATGCCGTAGTCGAGCTGACTCCGGACGCACCTGCCAGGAATCAGGACCGCTGATTGCCCGGAACTGCACCGTCATCACGAGCGGGCAGCGGAGCCGCGGATGTCATCGGTTCAGGGCGGCACCGCAGTGCTGGCAGTAGGCCGCCTTCGGTCCATGGTCGCCACCACCGCAGGCCGGGCAGACATGCTCGAGCGGGACGGACGACCTCGCATCCCTGGTCGCAGCATCATGCCGGTGGCTCCGCAGCGTGATCTCGCTCGTGACGATGCCCGTCGGAACCGCCAGCGTGCCCCAGCCCAGCAGCATCATCAGCGAGGCGATGAACCTTCCGAGTTCGGTCTTGGGCGTGATGTCGCCGAAACCGACGGTGGTCATGGTCGTGATCGCCCAGTAGATGGCCGTCGGAATGCTGGTGTAGCCATTGGCCGGTCCTTCGACCACATACATCACCGATCCCATCACGATCACGATCATGATGACCACGGTCAGGAACACCATGATCTTGCGCGAACTGGCCACCAGCGCCTCACCCAGCGCCTGGTACTCCGACATGTAGGCCGTAAGTTTGAAAATGCGGAACACCCGCAGCAGGCGCAGCACCCGTACGTCGATCAGCGCGTGGATTTCCGGAAACAGCAGCGCGAGATAGGTCGGCAGCACGGCGACCAGATCCACCACGCCGAAAAAGCTGGTGGCGTAGCGCAACGGCTTGCGCACGCAGAGCAGCCGCGCCACGTATTCCGCCGTGAAAAGCAGCGTGACACCCCACTCCAGAAGATCGAACACGCCGGACCAGCGCGCCTGCAGCGACTCCACGCTGTCGGCGATGACCACCAGCAGACTGGCCACGATCAGGAAGATCAGTACCTTGTCGAACAGTACGCCGGCACGGGTGTCGGACTCGAACACCACCTTGTACAGCGCGCCCCGCCAGCCATCGGGAGGATCACCCCAGCGGGCGGCGTCGGCATCGCCGGGGTGCAATCCGGAGTCCGGAACTGAAGAGGTACGGGCGGGATCGGGGCGTGACACGGGAATCAATGGGCTAACCTTCGGAACAAACCGGCGACTTCTACAGGGTGCGGCATCAGCCGGAACCTACCTCGCGGCAACCGGCAAGGCAATATCGGGCTGCAACCCGCGCTTGCCACGGCTGCCCGCCATGCGAAAGCCGGATCGCTGCCGCGGCAAATCAGCCCACCTCGCCGGAAATCGCGCAGTCAGCGCAGCATTATCAGTTGCGCCCGGAACAAATTGGCCTTGTAATGCCGTCCCGCACGAACCCACTTTCCGAAGCGACCCGAGGAATCAGTCTTGAAACATACCCTGTCATCAGTCCTGCTTCTCGCCGCAATCACCCAGGTCTGGGG
>DATCUL010000161.1:0-4419 GCA_036567405.1 Methyloversatilis sp.
CTGGTGACCGAAGCGCGCAACTGGATCGAAGGCGTCTACATGGCTGCGACCATGGGCTCGGAAACGACCGCCGCCGCCGCCGGCCAGCAGGGTGTGGTGCGCCGCGATCCGTTCGCGATGCTGCCGTTCTGCGGTTACAACATGAGCGACTACTTCAACCACTGGCTGAAACTGGGGCAGAGCATCGCCGCGGGCGGTCAGACACTGCCGCGCATCTTCTGCGTGAACTGGTTCCGTACCGACGACAACGGCAAGTTCGTGTGGCCGGGCTTCGGCGAGAACATGCGTGTTCTCAAGTGGATGCTGGACCGCGTCGCCGGCGATGCGCAGGGCGTCGAGCATCTGTTCGGCACCACGCCGCGCTATGACGACCTGAGCTGGGCCGGTGTTGACTTCAGCCGCGAGCTGTTCGAGCGCATCACGTCGATCGACAAGGGTGCATGGCAGCAGGAGATCGTGCTGCACAACGAGCTGTTCTCCAAGCTGCAGGACCGCCTTCCGGAGGCGCTGTCCGCCGTCAAGGACAAGATCGAGAAGCACCTCGCTGCCTGACGTGGAACAGGACTGCGGCGTTGCCGCAGTCCGTGCCGCAAAGAAAAAGCCCGTGCATGCGCGGGCTTTTTCTTTGCCGGTCGGCGAAGTGCAGGCCTGTCGATGTCCTGCAACGGAGCTGCCAATCAGCGAGCGCATCGGGGCGTCTGCGCGATGCGGAGCTTGACCGGTTCCGGGGAGTGCGCCGGTGTTTGATCAGGGACAACGCGGTTGCCCGGTAGCTCGTCTAACCTGTCACATTCAGGGCAGGCGATGTGGTGTGGCTGTGCCTGTCAGGCCTTCGATATTTCCAGGATCGTCGTCATGGGGCTCCAGCATCGCCAGCTGCCGCTGGTGTATTCCTGTTCCGGCTGTTCCAGTGCCGCGCAGATGGCCAACCATGTGGCCGTCCGGCTGGACCGGTCCGGACTGGCGGAAATGTCGTGCATCGCCGGCGTCGGGGGCGATGTGCCCCACCTCGTCCGCATCGCGCGTTCCGGCAGGCCGATACTTGCGCTCGACGGCTGTCCGCTGGAATGCGTGCGCAGCTGCCTCGCGCAGCGGGGGCTCGAACCGGACCGTCATCTGCTGCTGCACGAGCACGGCGTGAAGAAGCGTCAGCATGACGATTTTGATGCTGTACAGGCGCAGCAGGTCTATCGCCAGGCCGAAGCTCTGGTGCGGGAACTGACTTCCGCCATGGTGGCAACGGACGGTCCTGACCGGGAATAGTCCCCGGAGGCCCGCGTTTCGTGGGGGCGTCGAGGTCCGACGCCGCAAGACAAAGGCCGCGGCCCCGGCGGGTGCTGTGCCAGGAACGCGGCCTTCGTTGTTTCCAGTACCCGACAGCGGCTCAGCCGGCGAAGAAATCCTTCATCTTGTCCATCCACGACTTCGCCCGCGGGCTGTGGCTGGCTTCGTCGCTGCGGTTGATGTCGTCGAACTCCTTCAGCAGTTCGCGCTGCCGGCTGGTCAGGTTCACCGGCGTTTCCACCACGACGTGGCACATCAGGTCGCCCGGGAAGCTGCTGCGCACGCCCTTGATACCCTTGCCGCGCAGGCGGAACACCTTGCCTGACTGAGTTTCGGCCGGAATCTTGATCTTTGCCGCGCCATCGAGCGTCGGAATCTCGATCTCGCCGCCCAGCGCTGCCGTGGCGAAACCGATCGGCATCTCGCAGTGCAGATCGTCGCCCTCACGCTGGAACACCGCGTGCTGCTTGATGTGGATCTGCACATAGAGATCGCCGGCCGGGCCGCCGCCCTGGCCACGCTCGCCCTCGCCTGACAGCCGGATGCGATCGCCCTCGTCGATGCCCGAAGGGATCTTCACCTGCAGCGTCTTGCTGCCCTTGACCCGGCCGGCGCCGTGACAGCTGCCGCACGGATCCTTGACCATCTTGCCGGTGCCGTGGCACTTGGGGCAGGTCTGCTGGATCGAGAAGAAGCCCTGCTGCATCCGAACCTGGCCTGCGCCCTTGCAGGTCGTGCAGGTGACCGGCTGGGTACCCGGCTTGGCGCCGGTGCCCTCGCAGGTGCCGCAGTCTTCCATGGTCGGAATGCGGATGCGCGTGTCGGTGCCGCGCGCGGCCTCTTCGAGCGTGATCTCGAGGTTGTAGCGCAGATCGGCGCCGCGATAGACGCCATTGCGTCCGCCGCCCCGGCCACCGGCATTGCCGAAGATTTCGCCGAATATGTCGCCGAAGGCATCGCCGAAACCGCCGAAGCCCTGGCCACCACCTCCGCCACCCATGTTCGGGTCGACACCGGCATGGCCGTACTGATCGTAGGCGGCACGCTTCTGTCCGTCGGACAGGATTTCGTAGGCCTCCTTGGCCTCCTTGAACTTCTCTTCGGCTTCCTTGCTGTCCGGATTGCGGTCCGGGTGGTACTTCATCGCCAGCTTGCGGTAAGCCTTCTTGATCTCTTCATCCCCGGCGTCACGATTGACGCCGAGGATGTCGTAAAAGTCGCGTTTTGCCATGCTTAATCACCACAGATACGCCGAGGCACAGCGCTTCAGGGTTGCGACCCTGCCGCGCTGTGCCTCGGTGGTCAGGCCGCCATGGGCAACCGAAAGTCGCCGCCTTACTTCTTGTCCTTCACTTCGGTGAATTCGGCATCGACCACGTCGCCGTCGTCCTTGCCTGCACTGCCGCCCGCGGCCGCAGCGGTTTCACCTTCGCCGGCCGCTGCCTGCTGCTGCGCATACATCGCTTCGCCAAGTTTCTGCGAGACGGTGGCCAGCGCGGTGCTCTTGGCTTCGATCGCGTCCTTGTCGCCGGAGCGGATGGCTTCTTCCGTCTCCTTGATCGCTTCTTCGATCTTTGCCTTCTCTTCGGCTTCGACTTTGTCGCCGTGCTCGGTCAGCGCCTTGCGGGTCGAATGGACCAGCGCGTCGGCCTGGTTGCGGGCGTCGGCCAGCTCATGCGCGCGCTTGTCTTCTTCGGCATGCAGCTCGGCATCCTTCACCATGCGCTGGATCTCGTCTTCAGACAGGCCCGAATTCGCCTTGATGGTGATCTTGTTTTCCTTGCCGGTGCCCTTGTCCTTGGCCGATACATGCAGGATGCCGTTGGCGTCGATGTCGAAGGTGACCTCGATCTGCGGCATGCCGCGCGGCGCCGGCGCGATGCCCTCCAGGTTGAATTCGCCGAGCGACTTGTTGCCGCTGGCCATTTCGCGTTCGCCCTGGTAGACCTTGATGGTCACCGCCGGCTGATTGTCGTCGGCGGTCGAGAAGGTCTGCGAGAACTTGGTCGGAACCGTCGTGTTCTTCTGGATCATCTTGGTCATCACGCCGCCCAGGGTTTCAATGCCCAGCGAAAGCGGGGTGACGTCGAGCAGCAGCACGTCCTTGACGTCGCCCTGCAGCACGCCGCCCTGGATCGATGCACCGACGGCGACCGCTTCGTCCGGGTTCACGTCCTTGCGCGGTTCGCGGCCGAAGAATTCCTTCACGCGTTCCTGCACCTTGGGCATGCGGGTCATGCCGCCGACCAGGATCACGTCGTCGATGTCGCTGACCTTGACGCCCGAATCCTTGATCGCGATGCGGCAGGGTTCGATCGAACGCTCGATCAGCTCTTCCACCAGCGATTCGAACTTGGCGCGGGTGATCTTGATCGCCAGATGCTTCGGGCCGCTGGCATCCGCCGTGATGTAGGGCAGGTTGATTTCGGTCTGGGCACTCGACGACAGCTCGATCTTGGCCTTTTCAGCCGCTTCCTTCAGCCGCTGCAGTGCGAGGATGTCCTTCTTCAGGTCGACGCCCTGGTCCTTCTTGAACTCGTCGATCACGTAATCGATGATGCGCTGATCGAAGTCCTCACCGCCGAGGAAGGTATCGCCGTTGGTGGCCAGCACTTCGAACTGGTGCTCGCCATCGACGTCGGCGATTTCGATGATGGACACGTCGAAGGTGCCGCCGCCGAGGTCATACACGACGATCTTCGAGTCGCCCGGCTTCTTGTCCATGCCGAAGGCGAGCGCAGCCGCGGTCGGCTCGTTGATGATGCGCTTGACGTCCAGACCGGCGATGCGGCCGGCGTCCTTGGTGGCTTGGCGCTGGCTGTCGTTGAAGTAGGCGGGCACGGTGATGACCGCTTCGGTCACTTCCTCGCCGAGGTAGTCCTCAGCGGTTTTCTTCATCTTGCGCAGCACTTCGGCGGAAACCTGCGGCGGGGCGATCTTCTTGTCGCGCACATTGACCCAGGCGTCGCCGTTGTCGGCCTTGACGATGCTGTAAGGCATCAAGGAAATGTCTTTTTGCACTTCCTTTTCTTCGAAGCGGCGGCCGATCAGGCGCTTAACTGCGTAGAGGGTGTTCTTGGGGTTGGTCACCGCCTGGCGTTTGGCCGGAGCGCCGCACAGGATTTCACCGTCCTC
>DATCUL010000162.1:0-4446 GCA_036567405.1 Methyloversatilis sp.
GATCAGTCCACGTGCCGCCAGTTCGGCCCAGGACGAACCCAGCCGGCTGGCGCGGGCAATCCACTGGATCACCTGCAAGTCGCGCAGTCCGCCAGGGCTTTCCTTGCAGTTCGGTTCGAGGCTGTAGGGGGTTTCCTGGTAGCGCTGATGGCGTTCGTCCTGCTCCAGACGCTTGGCCTTGAAGAAGGCACCGGGATCACGCCGTATCGCCAGCGCGGCGACAAGTTCGTTGAATATCGAGCGCGACCCGGCAAGCAGCCGTGCCTCAAGCATCGTGGTCTCGACCGTGATGTCGCGCGACGCTTCCTCCACGCACTGGCCGACCGAACGCACGCTGTGGCCGATGTCCAGACCGATGTCCCACAGCAGGCCGACCAGCTGTTCGAGCAGTGCCTCGGTGCCCGGCGCCAGTTGCGCCGGCGTCAGGAACAGCAGGTCGACGTCCGACGCCGGGTAGAGTTCGCCGCGTCCGTAGCCGCCAACCGCAACCAGTGCCGCGTTGCGGGGGATGCCGGCGGCCGCCCAGAGCCGGCGCAGCGCGGAATCGACACTGCGCGCGCGCATGCGCAGCAACCGGACGCTGTTGCCGTCGCGTTCGAACGTTTCGCGCAGTTGCTGCTGCGACGCGGCCAGTTCGGCACGCAGCGCAGTGGCGAGCCCGCGCAGGGCATCCGTGCCGACGGGCGTCTCCACCGTCAGACCGCTCCCGACCCGGAATCCATCCACGCCGGCGGCGGCGGACAACCAGCCGACAGCGTCAGCACTTCGTGCCCGGTCGGGGTGACGAGTACCGTGTGCTCCCACTGCGCCGACAGGCTGCGGTCACGCGTGACAATGGTCCAGCCATCCGGCAGTTCGGACACGGCCGCACGACCCGCGTTGATCATCGGCTCGATGGTGAAGATCATGCCCTCGCGTATTTCCAGCCCGGTGCCGGGCTTGCCGTAGTGCAGCACCTGCGGCTCCTCGTGGAACTTGCGACCGATGCCGTGACCACAGAACTCGCGCACCACGGAAAAGCCGTTGCTTTCCGCATGCTGCTGTATGGCATGACCGATGTCGCCGAGGCGGGCGCCGGGGCGCACCTTGGAAATACCCAGCCAGAGGCATTCGAAGGTGATGCTGCACAGGCGTTCGGCCTGCTTGCTGCCTTCCTTGCCGACCACGAACATGCGGCTGGTGTCGCCGTGAAAACCGTCATTGATGACCGTGATGTCCAGATTGACGATGTCACCCTTCTTGAGCGCGCGCGGGCCGGGAACACCGTGGCAGACAACGTGGTTGACCGACGAGCAGATCGACTTGGGGTAGGGCTTGTAGCCCGGCGGCGCATAGTTCAGCGGCGCCGGGATGGTGCGTTGCACATTGACCTGGTAGTCGTGGCAGAGACGGTCGAGCTCCTCGGTCGTGACGCCCGGCTGTACGAACGGCTCGATGTAATCAAGCACCTCGGACGCCAGCCTGCACGCGACGCGCATGCTCTCGATTTCTTCCGGGGTGTGAATGGTGACGCTCATGGAAAAGCTCTGTAGGTGCGCTGGAAGGGACAGGAGGTTAGCGGAAGCGCCTCCGGCCGGCAAACGATCGTCATCCGGCTGACTTGAGTTTGTTGCATTGCGGCTGCTACAATCGCGGGCTGTTTGATTCCAGTGTCCATGTCGGGCACGTCAGACAAATCCACACGCCCGGTGCTGCCGTCTCGACGGTGGCTGAACCGATAGGGTGCGCAACCGGAAACGGTTGCGAACACGGCCGGGCGGAGGTCAAACCCTGATCGGAGACTTAAATGTCCGTATCCATGCGCGAAATGCTGGAAGCGGGTGTCCATTTCGGACACCAGACCCGCTTCTGGAACCCCAAGATGGCCCCGTATATCTTCGGTCATCGCAACAAGATCCACATCATCAACCTCGAGAAGACCGTCGCCCGCTACGCGGAAGCGATGAACTTCATCCGTCGCATGTCGGCCAACAAGGGCACGATCCTGATGGTCGGCACCAAGCGCCAGGCCCGTGAAATCGTGGCCGAGGAAGCGCAGCGCGCCGGTGTGCCGTATGTCGATGAGCGCTGGCTCGGCGGCATGCTGACCAACTTCAAGACGCTGAAGCTGTCGGTCAAGCGTCTGAAGGACCTCGAGCAGATGGTCGAGGATGGCAGCATCGAACGCATGCCGAAGAAGGAAGCCCTGGTGCTGCAGCGCGAGCTGGTCAAGCTGCAGAAGAGCATCGGTGGCATCAAGGACATGAACGGCCTGCCGGATGCACTGTTCATCATCGACGTCGGCTACCACAAGATCGCGATCACCGAAGCCAACAAGCTGGGCATCCCGGTCGTGGCCATCGTCGATACCAACCACTCGCCGCTGGGCGTCGATTACGTGATCCCGGGCAACGACGACTCGAGCCGCGCCATCCGTCTGTACGCGTCCGGCGTGGCAGACGCCATCCTGGAAGGCCGCAACAGCGCAGCCCAGGATCTGGTGGCCCAGCTGAAGTCCGACGACGAGTTCGTCGAAGTCGAAGGTGAAGCCGCGGGCGAAGTCCAGGCTTGATCCGACCCGGTGCCCGCGGGTGCGGGCACCGGGTGTTTGACCGATTTGCAGATATAGGCAGGAATTAGCATGGCGGAAATCACCGCAGGAATGGTCAAGGAGCTGCGCGAAAAGACCGACGCTCCGATGATGGAATGCAAGAAGGCGCTGACCGAAGCGGCTGGCGATCTGGCGAAGGCGGAAGAAATCCTCCGCGTGAAGCTGGGCAACAAGGCGAGCAAGGCTGCCGCCCGCGTCACGGCGGAAGGCATCGTCGGCCTGCATCTTTCGGCCGACGGCAAGCTGGCCGCGCTGATCGAAGTGAACTGCGAAACCGACTTCGTCGCCAAGAACGACGAATTCCTCGCGCTGGTCAATGGCTGCGCGAAGCTGGTTGCCGAAAACAATCCGGCCGATGTGGCCGCACTGTCGGCGCTGCCGATGGGCGAAGGCACGGTCGAATCGACCCGCGCCGCGCTGGTCGGCAAGATCGGCGAGAACATGACGATCCGTCGCTTCGTGCGCATCGCGGCCGAAGGCAAGGTCGCCAGCTACGTGCATGGTGGCTCGAAGATCGGCGTGCTGGTCGACGTGGTCGGCGGCGACGAAGGTCTGGCCAAGGATCTGGCGATGCACATCGCCGCATCCAAGCCGAAGTCGCTCGATTCCACCGGTGTCGCCACCGAACTGATCGATGCGGAACGTCGCGTCGCGATCGAAAAGGCGCGCGAAGCCGGCAAGCCGGAAGCGATGATCGAAAAGATTGCCGAAGGCTCGGTGCAGAAATTCCTCAAGGATGTCACGCTGCTCGGCCAGGTTTTCGTCAAGGCGGAAGACGGCAAGCAGACCATCGAACAGCTGCTGAAGGCAAAGTCGGCGCGCATCGCCAGCTTCACGCTGTATGTGGTAGGCGAGGGCATCGAGAAGAAGACGACCGACTTCGCTGCCGAAGTTGCTGCCCAAGCCGCTGCAGCCGCCGCGGCACGCTAAGGAGCCTGCATGACTGTTGCCTATCGCCGGATTCTTCTGAAACTGTCGGGCGAAGCCCTCATGGGCGACGACGACTACGGCATCAGCCGGGACATGCTTGCTCGCATCGTTTCGGAGGTTGCCGAAATCCGCGCCCTCGGTGTGGAAGTGGGGGTCGTGATCGGCGGTGGCAACATTTTCCGTGGAGTGGCGGGTGGCGCGGCCGGCATGGACCGCGCGACAGCCGACTACATGGGCATGCTGGCGACTGTGATGAACGCGCTGGCGCTGGGTGACGCGATGCGTCAGGCCGGCGTCGCCGCGCGCGTGCAGTCGGCACTGAGCATAGAACCTGTCGTGGAGTTCTACATCCGCGGCAAGGCCATCCGCTACCTCGAGGAAGGCCGCGTCGTCATCTTCGCTGCGGGCACCGGCAACCCGTTCTTCACGACCGATACCGCGGCCGCACTGCGCGGCCGCGAGATCGAAGCCGAGATCGTGCTCAAGGCAACCAAGGTCGACGGCGTCTACAGTGCCGATCCGATGAAGGATCCGACCGCGACGCGCTATGACCGCATCAGTTTCGACGAAGCCATCAGCCGTGATCTCAAGGTGATGGACGCAACGGCGCTGGCGCTGTGCCGCGACCAGCAGCTGCCGATCAAGGTGTTCAGCATCTTCAAGCCCGGTGCGCTCAAGCGCGTCGTGATGGGTGAGGATGAGGGCACGCTGGTCCATATTTAGTGTGGCGCACGCAGGCCTTTCGGTTTCACGATTGCTCAACCGGCCGCTGCTGAGCGGCTGCTACTTCCAACAAGAGGCGGCTTCATGATCCCCGAGTTGAAGAAAACCACCGAGCAGAAGATGCAGAAGACGCTGGAGTCGCTCAAGACCGACTTCGGCAAGGTGCGCACCGGCCGTGCGCACACCGGCATCCTCGATCACAT
>DATCUL010000163.1:0-8866 GCA_036567405.1 Methyloversatilis sp.
GCCGTAGTAGCCATCGGTGCGGGCATACCGCGCCTTGTTGAGAATGACCATCTTGATCGGGCACCCCTCCACCTTGGACAGCGCCTGCTTGAGCATGGTGTGGGTCGTACGCCCGGCCTCGACCACGACGACAATCTGCCCCATCGACTGCGCAAGCACCGGCGCTTCCGTCGTCACCATCAGCGGCGGCGAATCGAAAATGATGATCCGGTCGGGGTAGCGATGCGCGAGCTCGACCAGCAGCGAACGCATGGCGCCACTGGCCAGCAGTTCAGTCGCGTTCTTGTGCGGCATGCCGGCCGGCAGCAGGGTCAGCTTTTCGACATTGGTCCGCAGCAATACGTCGGGCAGGTTTACGCTGTCGTCCAGCAAGACGTCCATCAAGCCCTTCGCCGGTGGCAGGCCAAGCAGATTCAGCACCGACGGCCGTGCCACGTCCGCATCCACCAGCAGGACGCGATTGTCGAGCTCCATCGCGATACTCATGGCAAGGTTGATGGAATTGAAGCTCTTGCCCTCACCCGGCACCGAACTGGTCACCATGATAAGGTTGCCGTTATCGACCGGCGCGGCACCCTTGCCATGGGCGTTGGCGAGAATCGGTCGCTTGATGACCCGGAACTCCTCTGCAATCTGTGACCGCGGCGCAGACGGAACGACGAGACCGATCGAGTCGAGGCGGGCCAGATCCAGTTCCACATAGCGTGACGACGAGTCGGGCACGTTGCGGGCGGCCACCGGTTCGTTTGCCGGTTGCGGTTCCGGCGTCGAGACGACAGGAGCAACAGCCGCTGCCACCGGCGCCACCGGCTGCACAACAGCAACCGCCTGTGTCTCTTCCGGCTCGGTACCGATGTCCACGCCAGCCCGTTTCAGCTGGCCCATGCGTTCAATGGCTTGTTCAATGATGCTCATGACTTTTCCTCAGGCACTGCGCATCACGAGCGACACGAAAGCCAGCATTGCGACGTAGGCGGCCTCCAATCCCCCGATACCGCCGTAGAAGACAATACTGCGGCGGCGTTCATAACGTTTGCGTTCATCGGAAAGCAACATCGACACCGAACCCAGGACCGGCACACCAGCGATCTCCGACAGCACACGGCCATCATGGAACACGGGTCGCAACTGTGACACCAGGAACGACGCAGCCCCGCCCCCGAGCAGACTCACGATCAACACGACGGTCAGCAGAATCAGGCGATTGGGCGCCACCGGCTCGGGCGCGACACGAGGCGGCTCGATCAAGCGGAATTCGGCGACACCCGAGGCATCCATCTCCTCGGAAATCGACGCGGATTCGCGTCTCGAAACCAGATTGTTGTAGTTCGTCTTGTGAATCTCGTAATCGCGGTTGAGCTGGGTGAACTCGGCTTCGAGTTCAGGCACCAGTCGCGACGACTGCTTCAGCTTGTCCATCCGGCTCTGGTACTCGGCGACGCGAACGCTCAACGATGCGACGGACGCTTCAGCAGAAACCAGCGCAACCTTGATCTGCTGATAGACCGGGTTGGGCATCTGCGTAGATCCCGCCGCGGGTGTGGAAGCCCCCGAAGCCGCCCCCTTGGACGCTGGGTGTTCGGCCTCCGCAGCATAGCGATCTACAATTTCCTTGCGCTCTGCTTCCAGATTCCGGATACGTGCACGCAACTGCATGATGTCGGGGTGACGATCGGTATAGCGCTGCAGCAGCGTCTCGATGTCGTTTTTCATCGCCGCGATGCGTGCATCGATTTCCGCCGTCGACGGCCCACCTCCCGGGGCAGACACTCCCGGGAACGAGGTATCGGACGACATCGTCGGCTCCTCGCCAAGCAGTTGCCGTTTCAGCGCGTCACGGGAATTGGTGGCCTCACGCAAATCGAGCTGCGCCTGATTGAGCAATGTCTGGAGTTCTCCGAGACTGCCGAAGTAGTCCTTCTGCCCGCCGCCGGGGCGCTCCAGATTCCGGAGCCTGAATTCTTTCAGCCGGTTTTCGGCTTCCAGCAATTTGGACTCATAGGCCTTGATCTGTTCTTCAATGAATTTGCGCGCCTGATCCGCATCCTGGCGCTTGCCACCAAGACCTGATTCGACGAACAGGGTCACCATCGCCTGCACGACCTTCTGCGCCCGTGCAGGCTTCTTGTCGCGATACGAGACGATGTAAAGGTTGTCCCGTCCGGAACTGCTCAGCTTCACGCTATCGATCAAACTATCGATCAGTTTTTCGCGTTCAACCTTGGTCTTGGCTTCGAGATCAAGGTCAGCCATCCGGATGAGCTTTTCGATATTGGGGCGGCTGATGAGCGTTCTGCTCAGCATGCTGATCTGCTGATCAAGATTCGGCTGCACCGTAAGCCCCGACATCAGCGGACGCAGAATGGACTGCGTATCGACATATATCTTGGCAGAAGCCTGGTACTGATCCGGCAACACGAGCACAACACCGATGCCGATGACACCAACCACCCAGGCCACGATGAGGCCGATCCATCGATAGCCCCACGCCGCCCTCAAATAGCCTGACAACTGCCTGATTAGGTCATCCACCGGTGCACATTCCTTCTGACTGAAATTGCATCAAGGCTCAGAACCAGCTCTGCGGGATGATGAGAATGTCGCCCGGTTTCACATCGACATTCGCCGTCACGTCGCCATGCCGAACCAGATCCTTGAGCCTGACGTTGTACTGCTTGGCACCTTCGGAGGTGCGCAGGATGGTCGCTGCATTGCCATCGGCAAAGTCGGTGATGCCGCCGACGGCGATCATCACGTCAAGCAGCGTCATCTTCTGTTTGTAAGCCAGCGCCTGGGGTTTGGCGGCTTCACCGATCACCCGGATCTGCTCGCTGTACGGCCCGATGCCGCCCGCCACGATCACGCTGACGATCGGATCACGGATGTACTTGCCCAGAACCTTCTCGATCTCGCGTGCCAGCGTCGTAGGATCACGTCCGGCAGCCGGCAGATCCTCGAACAGCGAACCGGTGATCTTTCCGTCCGGACGGATCGTCACGGTCGAGGAAATCTCGGGATTGCGCCAGACCACGATATTGACCGAATCACCCGGCCCCAGAATGTAGTTGTAATCATCGCTGTAGGCCTGCGCAGGAGCGGCCGGATAAGGCGATGATGAACATGCCACCAGCGCAAGCGGCAGGAACAGCAGCAGCGCAAGCCTGCGCAGCAGGGACATCAGGTTGGTCGAACAGTACATTGCATCCTCCAGAAGAACACGAGCCGGACAAGCGGCGAATCATAGCCAACGCACGCTGACGCGCGCTCTAATGCGTCACGACAGATCAGATGTTGTAGCGCAGTGCATCAATGATCGGCGTCCGGGACACCCGGCGCGCCGGCAACAGCGCCGCACCTAGCGTCGCCACCAACCCCACCATGAAAGCCATCATCACCGTATCCGGCAGCAAACGGATCGCGGCGGTGTAGCCAACATTCGAATTCGGGGGCGGCGGCATCGGAATGCCGACCTTGGAAATCGCCACGGCCAGCAGCGTACCGAGTATCACTCCCACCACCGCACCCACACATCCGAGCACCGCATTCTCGGCAAGGACGAGCCAGAACACGTAACTTCGCGTATTACCCAGGGCCATCAACGTTCCGAATTCACCGACACGTTCGGAAACGCTCATGTTTACCGTGTTGAAGACGCTCAGCAGCACCATGACCAGCACGATCCACTGCAGCACGCCGAACTGGGTTCGGTACAGATCAACCGATTTCGAATAGAAATCGGACAGATCCGTCCACGTATGAACTTCGTAGCCCAGCCCCTCGATCTTGCCGCGTATCAGCCTCGCGACCAGCGATGTGTCTTCGGTACGATTGAGTTCGACCACCACCGAATTCGCGCCGTCCCGTCCCAGCAGCTTTTCGGCTGCGGACAGTGGAATACGAACGGAACGTTCATCGAATTCTTTAGAGAAACTTTCGAACACGCCAACGACCTGGAACTCGAGCGTATTGAGCGCGCCGTCTGTCGTGTTGAGCAGTATTGTGACCTTGCTTCCGGGCTTGAGATCAAGCGCCTCGGCCACACCGGCTCCAACGAAGATGCCTTCGTCGTCCCCATCCTCCAGCGCTCGCCCTTGCTTGACCTGCATGAAGGTGCCCAGCTTGCTCTCCTTGCTGGCCTCCACACCCTCCCCGACGACCGCCCAATCGGCCTTGCCGTTGTTGAGCAGCCCGGAAAACTGCAGGCGCCGCATCACGGTCTTCGCTTCCGGCATCCTCGCCACAAACTCCGCGATCAGCAGGGCATCATCCATGATGTACTTTTCGGGCGAACGGGACCCCTGCTCGTAGAAGCCCTTCTTGAAAACCTGCACATGCCCCAGCTGCGAATGGATGGTTGCCTCACCCAACTGATTGAGCACGTCTTTCACGAAGCCACCGGAGAGCATCAAGCCAGCAACACCGAAGATGATGGCGGCCAGCGTCATCGAAACCCGCAGCTTGTGTCTTGAGATATTGCGCAGCGCCAGCTGGAACATGATTGCCGCGCCTCCTCAGCGATTGTGCCGGAGCGCTTCGACGATCTCGAGTCGCGAAGCCTTGAGCGCAGGCAGCACGCTGGACATCAGTGTCGTGACCACCGCGAGGGCGAACGCCCCGAACACTATGGGAGCCGTGATCAGGATTTCCGCGCTGAATCCCTTGTCCGAGCCAGGTGGCGGAGGCATCGGAATGCCGACGTAGGAAAGCAGCGCCGCGAGCAGCAGACCGGCGATGACGCCTACGGCCCCGCCGACCAGTCCGAGCATCAAACCCTCGAATATATATAGGCGCAGTATGCGGTAGCGCTGCATGCCAAGCGCCATGCAGGTACCGATTTCACTGGTTCGTTCCAGCACGCTCATCGACAGCGTGTTGGAGATCGACAACACGATGATGACCGCGATGATCAGCTTGACCACGCCGACCTGACTCGAAAACAGCTCGCGCGTCTTGTTGTAGAACTCGGCGAGGTCGTACCAGGGCACGAATTCGAGCCCCTGTCCGGCATAGGTCCTGTCCAGTCGGGCAAGGAAGTTGTCAGTCTCGCCGGTATCCTTCAGCACGACTATCCATTGATGCGCGCCATCGGCCTTCAACAGCTGGTGAGCCAGTTTGAGGGGCACACGGATGGCGCTGTCGTCGAACGCCTTTGCCACCGAAAAGAACAGGCCGCGCACCCGGACTTCGACCGCATTGATGCCGCCTGAAGGCGTATTGACCAGCAGCACCACCGATTCGCCGACCTTGACACCCAGATTCGTGGCCAAGCCGCGTCCGATGATGACTTCGTTCGTCGCCGACTCGTCGAGTCCCTTGCCCTGCGAAATATTGACAGTGGTGTATTCGGAGCGCGCAATCACGTCCTCCCGCGCAGGCGAGACGCCCTGCCCGAGAAAGGAAATCGTAACGTCGCCCTTGCTGACCAGGCCGGTGAACTGCAGCCGCGGAGCGACCGCCTCAACTCCGGGCATCGCCTCGATCTGCCTGAGCACATCGTCCTTGCCGGAAATGAGGAACGCAAAGGGGTCGGAACTGCCCTTCTTGATATAGCCGGGCTTGACCACCTGAACGTGCCCGAGCTGGCCACGTATCGTCGATTCACGCAAGCCACGCATCAGGTATTCGATGAAACCGGACGCTTCGATCAGCACCATCACGCCAAAGCTGACGCCGATGATCGCAATCATCGTCCGTCGCCCCTGTCGCAGCACGCTGCGCAGTGCCAACTGCATGTCCAGCCATAGGGATCGGTACTTGCCCGGCATCGCTTAGCGCCACAAAAGACTACGAATTAGAATAGCATGCAACAATCTGTTAATCCTGATTGGCAGTTCATCCTGTAACCGGATATCACTTTCAGCGAACAACCATGCGCGCCTATACCTACGACGAAGCGTTTTCGCGCAACCTCGGCTGGACGACGGAAACGGAACAAGCGCGGCTTCGCGGGGCTCGGGTGGCGGTGGCCGGCCTGGGCGGCGTGGGTGGCTTTCATGTCCTGACGCTGTGCCGCTTGGGCATCGGCGCCTTCTGCATCGCCGATTTTGATCGCTTCGACGTTCCGAACTTCAATCGCCAGGCCGGCGCCACAGTCAGCACACTCGGTCGCAACAAGATCGACGTCCTCGCAGAACAGGCGCGCGACATCAACCCGGACATCGACCTGAGACTTTTCCCGCAGGGCGTCAATGCCGACAATCTCGACGCCTTTCTCGACGGCGTCGATGTCTATGTAGACGGTCTCGATTTCTTCGCTTTCGAAGCGCGCCGCCAGACGTTCGCTGCCTGCGCGCGCAAGGGGATTCCGGCCGTCACTGCCGCACCACTCGGCATGGGCACCGCAGTGCTGGTGTTCATGCCCGGCGGCATGACTTTCGAGGAGTACTTCAGGTGGAACGGTTGCGACGACACCGAGAAGGCGCTGCGCTTTCTGGTCGGCCTTGCTCCGGCGGGCCTGCACCGTGGCTACCTGATCGAACCCGAGCGCATCAACCTGGCGGAACGGCGCGGCCCTTCGACCGCCATGGGCTGCTATCTTTGCGCCGGAGCCGCCGGCACCGAAACACTGAAGATACTGCTCGGACGGGATGGCGTGCGGGCCGCGCCGTGGGGCTATCAGTTCGACGCCTACACCGGGCGCATGCGCCACACATGGCGTCCGGGCGGTAACAGTAACCCTTTGCAGCGCCTCATTCTCGCGATCGGCCGCCGCAGCCTGCGCGCGTCAGACCAGCAATCCGGAGCGAAGACATGACCCGCCTGATCGAACAGATACTCGACGAAGCTCGCTGGGCCCCAAGCGGCGACAACACACAGCCGTGGCGTTTCCGCATCGCATCGGACAGTGAAGTCGATATTCTCGGCTACGACACGCGCGAAGACTGCGTCTATGACCTTGACGGTTACGCCAGCCGGATCGCCCATGGATGCCTGATCGAAACGCTGCGCATCGCAGCATCGGCGCATGGGCTGGGCATCGAATGGACATGCCAACCGGACGGCGACACGACGCATCCGGTCTATTCGGTCAAACTCGTACCGCAGCCGGGGCTTCTGCCGGACCCCCGACTGCCGGCCATCCGGACTCGCGCAGTCCAGCGCCGCCCGATGAGCACGCGTCCTTTGTCGGACGAACACATCAAGGCGCTCAACGCCGCCGCCGCACCCTACCGGGTTGTCTGGATGACGAGCTTCGGACAACGTCTGTCACTCGGCCGCCTGAATTACCGCAGCGCGAAAATCAGACTATCCATTCCGGAAGCGTTCGAGGTGCACCGCCGGATCGTCGAATGGGGCGCGCGCTTCAGCGACGACCGGATTCCGGAACAGGCGGTCGGCGTGGATGCCATGACAGGCAAGCTGATGCGCTGGATGCTGCAGAAATGGGAGCGTGTCGAGTTTTTTAACACGTACCTGGCAGGCACCATCGCACCACGTCTGCAACTGGACCTTCTGCCCGGCATCGCCTGCGGTGCACACGCACTGCTCATTGCACCGCAGACACCGCAAAAACCACGCGATTTCGTCGATGGCGGGATTGCCCTGCAGCGCTTCTGGCTCGAGGCCGAACGCTGCGGCCTCAAGCTGCAACCGGAAATGACGCCGCTGATCTTCGCGCGCTACATCCGCGACGGGCGTCCGTTTACCCGGGTTCCGCAAGCCACCGCCTGGGCACGCGCGGTTTCGGCCGACATCAACGAAATGTTCGGCCCGGCGGAAGCCGCGTCCTCCATCTTTCTGTGTCGGCTGGGTTATGAACCGGCCCCCGTCTCGCGCTCACTGCGCCAATCCCTGCAGTCGCTGATCGACTGACCGGACTGCAAACCCGTATCAGCCGGTCACTGGGGGGCCGGCTGATCGGTGACACCCGCCTGCGCGAGCCGCCGGGCCGGGATTCCGCCCCACACCTCCCCCGCACCGATCACTGTCCCTTTGCTCACCACGGCACCGATGGCGACCGTCGCACCGTCGCCGATCGAGCACCCGGACAGCACGACGGCACGTCCGCCGATGGTCACATCGTTGCCTATGGTTATCTTCCGATGCGCCAGACGGGAACCTTCGATCACGTGCGGAACGATCAGCGCACCCTGTCCGACGATGGTGTTGCTGCCTATCGTCACGAAAGGCGGGTCCATCAGCACACCGCCCGGGTAGGTGTTCGGCCCGAGGCGGGCCCCCAACAGCTGATAGAAAACACGCATCAGCGGCACCGGAAGAATCATGCTGAACATCACCGGATAGAACACGATCAGGAAGAACAGCAGATAAACGTGGTAACGGAACTCGGCGGACGAGCCAACCGCGATATCCCCTTCCGGCAACGGAAACCCGGCGCAGAAGAGACGGAAGACGAGAATCGCGGCGAGATAGCAGAGCGCCCCCCCGGTCGCCGTCATGAACACACCCCGGAAGTCCCCCAGCGCCAGCGCACCGAAAAGCAGGTAATTGGCCGAAAGCGCCACGGCCACGGCAAGGGTGAGCAGACAAAGGAAGGTCAGAACCTGTAATCCGGATACCTTGCGCATGCCTCACCCCTTGAATGTGCTTGCTCTTGTTTGACGACGGAGCCCCATGTTACGCGACGCCCACTCCGAAAATCATCGCAAAGCCTGTCGGATTTATTTACAGGAAGAAAAGGAAGGCCACGAAAACAAAAACAATACCCTTTTATTTCAACAACTAACAAAACTGGCACACCCCCTGCTTATAGGTTGTCAGGCGACACATCGTGCGTCCTACGACCCACAGGAGAATTTTGATGAAAAAGATTACTTTGATTGCCGCAGCCATCGCAGCCCTGGGTGTGTCGGCTCAAGCAAGCGCAGCTTTCACTGCAACCCCGATCGTGTTCGACATGAACGGC
>DATCUL010000164.1:0-2479 GCA_036567405.1 Methyloversatilis sp.
GTCCAGCGTGCCGAGGAACACCTTGCCGCGGCCGACGGTGACACCCCGGCTGGCTGCGCCGTAGAACACCTGACCGACGATGGGGGCCAGCTTCGGTGCGTAGTTCCACAGCGTCTTGCCGCTCGCGGCATCGACCGCCCAGACGTTGTTGTTGGCCGACACGTAGTACAGGACGCCGTCGATCTCGATCGGCGTTGCCTGCAGGCCGTGCGTGATGTTGCCCGGCTGGTGGATCCAGGCCACCTTCAGCTTCTTGACATTGTCCTTGTTGATCTGGGCAAGCGGGCTGAAGCGCCACGCGTTGCCCGTGCGGTGATACTCGGGCCAGTTGTTCGGATCTTCGAAACCCGGCTTGCTCTGCGCGGCAGCGGGCGTCGCGATGAAGGCGGAAACGATGGCGCCTGCCAGCACTACTGCAGCGGGCATGACATGGAAGCTCTTGCGGCTAGACGATTTCATACTTCAACTCTCCAGATGTTGTATCCGGCGGGGCAGGCGCGCGCCTCCCCGCCCGAAATCCATGGCACCGCCGGTTCGGTTCCCGGCATCTGCCCGAATGGATCGAAACTCAGAAATTGAAATTCAGACCGACGTTGAGCAGGGTGCTCTTCACGCCGGGATTGACGCCACCGGCGACGATGCTGGTTCGCAGCGTCGCGCCATCGTCCGCGTCGGCATGGGCGAGCTGGACGTAAAGCGTCGTGTCGGGGCGCCACTGGTAGTCATTGCTGATCACGAGCGTCTTGGTCTTGTCAGAGTGGTGGGCCGTGTCCTTGTTGTAGTAGTAGGCAACGGTCGCCGAGTTTTTGGCATGCCACTTCCAGTCCACACCGACGCCAATGCCGTCGATGTCAGCCTGTTCGGCGCCGGTCTTGGTGTTGTTCTTCGCGTTCATGTAATTGGTCTTGAGCGTGAAGTCACCATAGGGGACGGCAAAGCCGAAACTCATATGCTCGACGTTGTTCTTGCCGGTCTGTTCGTCGCGCATGGCCTGATAGGACGCGGACAGCACGATCGGGCCGTTGTAGGTCGCACCGACCGCGTAAGCGTTGTTGTCCTTGACCGAACCGGGCTGGCCGCCGAAGGCGTACAGCACGCCGAAGCTGACCGGGCCGAGCGTATGGCGATACTGAACGGCATTGCTGAAGAAAATGCCCACGTCGTTGTTGGTGTTGCGATCTCCGCCGGTGGCGCCGGCCGTCGTGAACAGCTGACCGTAAGCCCAGGCATACAGGTTCGAGAACTGCTCCTTGAACGCGCGCGGCTCGGTACCGATGTGGGCCAGCAGTGCCGGACCGTACTGGCGACCGAAGGTCAGACTACCCCAGTCGCCGCGTACGCCGAGATTCGCCTGACGACGGAACAGCGGCGTGTTGCCACCCGGCTTGGTGCCGGCCGCGTCGCCGGTGCCGTGCAGGAAGCCGTCGTTGGTGTCGAAATGCGATTCCAGGTTGAAGAAGGCCGTCAGGTTCGGCTGCAGGTAGCGCTCACCCTTGAAACCGATGACGGTCTGGCGCAGGCCGCTCGTTTCCATCGACAACCTGCTGTTGTCATTGGCGCCGGCCTTGCTGTTGTACAGCAGACCGACGTCGATGATGCCGAACATGGACAGCTTGGTATCCGCCACCTCTCCGATCAGGATGTCGGCTTTCGCCAATCCCGGTGCGAGCGAAAGCAGCAGCGCGGCAGCGGTACCGGCCGCGAGTTTGCATGAACCGGCTGCGGCGTTCCTGCCGAGCGAGTTTCGAATTTTATTTGTCATATCCCCTCCGATTGTCGAGTTTGAATAATCAACGTCCCAACGCGGCGCCGGCGTCCGGCACACCGCATCGAAAGGCTCTTTGGCAGGATCCATGCCAGAGCCCACCTCGTTGAAATGGAAGGGAATTTTTAGAGACCCGATGAGATGCACCCGGCGAGAACTGCGACAGATGTCCAACTGAGACGTATAAATCTGCGACAGCTGTATCGAGTCGCCAGATGCATCTGTGCAACGACGGAAGAGGGCACCGAGCGTGCCTGATGCAATCGGCATCCGCGTCGTTCGCGCAAACTGGTGCAGTGCGGCGTCTCCGGTCATGCGCAGCCGCAGGGATGGCGCATCGAACGATCGGGCAGCACGGTTCCGTGGCCTGGAACTTGCGTCGCGTCGCAGACGGACAACGCACGACCGCCCCGGCCGTGCAGCACGAACAGGAGCTCCAATGAACGCCAAAGACCCGTTGCCCCGGGAAGCCTTTATCGCCGCGGAGGCACATGTCGACAACGCCGCGGTCGCCCCGATGCCGCACTCGCGCAAGATCTACGTCGAAGGCTCACGCCCCGACATCCGCGTACCCATGCGCGAGATCTCCCAGTCCGACACCCCCGCCTCCTTCGGCGCCGAGAAGAACCCGCCGGTCTTCGTCTACGACTGCTCCGGCCCCTACTCGGACCCGGCCGCACGCATCGACATCCGCTCCGGCCTGCCCGCGCTGCG
>DATCUL010000165.1:0-4141 GCA_036567405.1 Methyloversatilis sp.
CACAAGGTCGAGGTCGTGCACGCCGACGCCTTCGAATACCTGCCGCCGGAACCGGTCGACGTCGTCATCTGCGAAATGATCCACGTCGCCATGCTGCGCGAGAAGCAGGTCGAGGTGATCAACGCCTTCAAGCAGCGCTACCGCGAACGCTTCGGCGACCGCCTGCCGCTGTTCCTGCCGACCGCGGCGGTGATGGCGGTGCAACCGCTGCAGCAGGACTACGACTTCTTCGGCTTTCACGCGCCGATCATGCAGTTCCAGCGCGTCGGCGCGGAACACGCGGGTTCGGCCGAACTGGCGGCACCGGCGGTGTACTCCATACTCGACTTCGATGACACGGTCGACCGCGAAATCGCCTGGCAGGGCGAATTCACGATGACGGCGGACGGCACGGTCAACGCGCTGCGCTTCGTCACCAAGAACATCCTCGCCATCCTCGCGGCGCAAGGCAGCACCGTGGACTGGCTGAACGACTACCTCGTGCTGCCGCTGGCGGCGCCGGTACGCGTGCGCGCCGGCGACCGGCTGCAGGTGTCCTTCGATTACGTGACCGGCGGATCGCTGCAGTCGCTGGCGCGCTCGATGCGGGCAAGCGTGCAGCCAATGCGGAGGCGGCTGGTCGCCTGAATCGGTGACGCACCGGGCGGCGGGCCGGACCGGCATCCGACCGGTCAACCGCCCAATATCCACTTGATGATGCCTTTGGCGACGAAGCCCATCATGCCCAGCCCGAGGCCGAACAGGATGACGAAGGTGCCGAAACGGCCGGCCTTCGATTCGCGCGCCAGCTGCAGCAGGATGAACACCATGTAGAGCATGAACGCGCCAACGCCGAAGGTCAGGCCGAACTGCGCGAATTGCTCTTCCGTAAAGTTGAACACGGGCGGCGCCCTCAGTCTCCGTTCGCGGCCTGCGCCACCGAACCAACCAGTTCGCGGTAGGCGTGCCAGCTCGCGTGACCGAGCAGCGGCACGACCAGCGGCATCGCCAGCAGACCTGTCGCCATGCCGAACAGCGTGAAGCCGGCGATTGCCGCACCCCATGCGGCGAGCGGCACCGGATTCGCCATGACGACACGCCAGCTGGTCAGCACCGCCCCCAGGATGCTGATGTCGCGATCGAGCAGCATTGGCATCGCCACCACGCTGGACGCGAACACCGGCGCCGCAATCAGCCCGCCAAGCGCGAGCCAGGCCTCGAACAGCCAGCCCTTGTCGTCGAGTACCACGACACGCAGGAAATCTTCCGGCGTGATCACCGACGCGTGGGCGAATGCCCAGATCAGCGTGGCCGACGTGAACACCCAGCCGGTACCCGCAAGCGCGAGCAGCATGCCGAACAGCACCATGCGGCGGTCGCGCGGCTGCCAGGCCCGGACCGCGGTCGACAGGTTGACCGGCTCGCCGCGTTCAAGTCCGCGGCTGATCGCATACAGCCCGGTCGCGATCACCGGCGCGACCAGAAGGAAGCCGGTGAAGGCGCCGGTCAGCAGCCAGAAGTGATTTGAAATGCGCCAGCACAGCAACGCACCGAAAAGGGCCACCGCAGCGCCGTGCAACAGTCCGGGCAGCGGACAGCGCAGGAAGTCCCGCCAGCCGGCAACCAGCCAGCCGACCGGACTGAACAGCGAAACGGGACGCGTGAAGAAGCTGCGGGATTCGATGAGTGCGTAACTGTCGGGCATGTCGTGTGTGTCATTCCGGGTTGATCGCCGACACAGCTCCGGTCGATGTCCGCAGATGTGCGACCCGCTTCGGCCGTCAAACACGGGTGGCACGACAGCGTCGATCTGCCCGGTCGGCGTTCCCGGCAGTATGCCCCGGTCACGCCGGCTTGGCATGACCGGACGCTGCCGGGACGCTGCGGCAAGGTGCCGCCACCGCGACGGAAGAATGCAGTGATCAACTCGCAAAAACATCTAAAACGGCGTTTAGACGCCAAAATTGCACAGTTCAGGTGCATTTTACGCACATACATGGTGCGGCGCAAAAAATGTCTAAAGAGTTGATTTTCATGGCCGATGAGCGCCCAAAGAAGACATACAAACTCACGGGACTCACGCCATGAACATCAGACCTTCCGGCCACCGGACACGGCCCTCGCCTTTCGAACGACGGTCCGTCCTCTTGCCATATGCCCCGCGCCGCGAACACATGCCGCCCCGGCCGAAAGGCACGTCCCTGCGCGCCTCCTCTGCGGAATCTTCCGACGCACCGGCAAACCTTTGGGCGACGACCACCTTCCGTCACTGACCGGCCACGCCGGACATTGACCCACCGGCTGCCGGCCGCAATGCAGCGCCTGGCAGCAGACAGGACCGATGCGCCTGCAGGAGCGCGCACCAATAAAAAACACCAACGCAGGCCGCCGCCCAGCCGTCAGGACGCGCGCGGACTCAACCCTCTGCAGCTACCGGGAGCAAGAACATGTTGAAAAGTCAGGCCATGTCACTGAACGAGGACGAACGCCGCTGGCTGCCGTGGACCGGCCGGACCGGAAAACTCGCCATGCGCTGGGCCACCACCTGGAACCGGCACCGTTATGAGGCCATCGAGCAGACCTTCGAATCCTTCGCCCAGACGCGCGTCGGCATCCTGATGGACTGGACCGGTCAACAGTGGAGTTACCTCGAAGGTCTGGCGCGCGAACTCGCCGGCAGCTGGCCGGCGGTGGACCGCGGCACGCTGCAACAGCTGCGCCAGCGCGCATCGGACTTTTCCGAAATCTTCGTCGCCGATACCCAAGGCGACGTCATCCGCTCGTCACATGACGCGCGTGACGGCGCCGTCGTGCTGTCCGCAGCGGCGCTGCAGAAAAGCCTGACTGCACCGCTGCTGCACGGCCCGTACAGCGATCCGGTCACGCTGGCACTCGGACCGTCCAGCTCGCGCTTTCACGATGCGATGACGCTGATGTTCTATCAGCCGGTCAGCGTGGACGGCCGCGTGGTCGGCGTGGTGTGCGGACGCGTGCCGAACGACGTGCTGGGTGATCTGATACAGCGCGAGGCGGGCCACATCTTTCACGAATCCGGCGACAACTACCTGTTCATGGTGAAGCCGGTGTTCGATACGTCGATCTGCCCGGGTACTGCGCTGTCGCGCTCACGCTTCGAGGACAACGCCTTTACCCACGGCGACAACCTGAAGGACGGGGTGCGCACCGACTATGGCGTGGTCCGCGTACAAAAGCACACCGAGCTGGAGCTGGTATTCAATGATCCGGCCACCGGCCGGCTGCACCCCGGTGTGCGCGAAACGATACGGCGCGGCGAAAACCTGTTCGTCACCTATCCCGGCTATGCCGACTACCGGCACATTCCGGTCATCGGCAAGGGTGTCACCTTCCGGCTGCCGGGCTCACCCGACACCTGGGGCATGATGTGCGAAGCGGACCTGGAAGAGGTGTATCGCTACCGTGGCATCGGCTACCGCATCCAGCGCATCTACCTGCTGCTGGCCCTGACCGCCTGGGGCACAGCCTTCGGCCTGACCCAGCTGGCCGGCCTGTCGGGCGCGCTGACGGCAGGGGTTGGCCTGGCGTTGCAGCTCGCCGGCGGCGTCATCCTGCAGCGCTGCGGCTGCCGGCCGGTCAGCGCACGCCTGAGGGAGGCGACCCACGTGCTGCGGTCCACGGCCGAAGGCGGCGGCAACCTGTCGCAGCGACTGCCGCGCGAAAGCGGGCGGATCGACGAAACCACCGTGCTCGGTCAGTGGGCCAACAGCTTCATCGACAACCTTGAACAGATGATCCGGCTGGTCGGCCGGACCTCCGGCGAAATCAGCGACACCAACCGGGCGTTGCAGGCGAAAAGCGTGCGCGCCGGCGAGGTGACGACCGACATGCAGGGCGCGGTCGGCGACATTCTCGGCGCGATCCGCGAACAGCTGGTCGAAATCGACGCCGTCACGTCGAGCACCCAGGCCATGCGCGACGTCGTGCTGCGTGTCGGCGACGACGCGCGCCGGCAGTTCGCGCTGATCGGCGAGCGCAGCGCGAGCATCCGTTCCTCGGTCGCGCTGTCCGCCGACACCATACGGCAGCTCGAACAGCGCACGCGCGACATCGGCGGCATCGCTTCGCTGATCAAGGAGATCGCCGAACAGACCAATCTGCTGACGCTCAATGCCGCCATCGAGGC
>DATCUL010000166.1:0-2891 GCA_036567405.1 Methyloversatilis sp.
CAAACCCGAGCAGCACCGCCAGCTCGGCATCGTCAGCAGTTCCGCCCGCTCGCTGCTGCGCCTGCTCAACGACATCCTCGACTCGGCCAAGCTCGAACGCGGCGCCGTCGATCTCGAGGTGCTCGATTTCGATCTTCAGGATCTGATGTCCCAGCTGACCAGCGCGCTGGCGGGCGAGGCCAGCAGCAAGGGGCTGACGCTGTCGGTCGAACTGGAGCCCGGGCTTGGCCGCTACTTCCGCGGCGACGCCATGCGCATCCGTCAGGTGCTGATGAATCTGGTCGGCAACGCCATCAAGTTCACGCAGGTGGGCCGCGTGACCGTCCGGGTGCAGATGCGCGGCAGGATGCTGCACTTCGCGGTCGAAGACACCGGCATCGGCATCGCCGCCGACCGGCTGCCGGTCATTTTCGACCCGTTCACGCAGGCCGACGCCTCCATGAGCCGGCGTTTCGGCGGTACCGGACTGGGCACCACGATCTGCCGGCAACTTGTCGAACTTATGGGCGGTCTCATATGGGCCGACAGTACGTTGGGCGTGGGCAGCACCTTCCACTTCACGCTGCCGCTCGAACCGGGCGTGGCGCCGCCGGTCAAGGTGAGCGGTAAAAATACCGATTTGCCATCATTGAAAATACTGGCAGTCGACGATGTTGCGCAGAATGTCGAGCTGCTGGCATCGCTGATGGAACCCGCGGGGCACGCCGTCACTGCCTGCACCGATGCCCGGTCCGCGATCCGGCTAGCCGCCGAGCGCGATTTCGATGTCATTCTGATGGACCTGCACATGCCAAAGATCAGCGGCCTCGAAGCAGCGCAGGCGATCCGGAAGGCCGAGCAAGAATCCGGACGCGAGGCGGTGCCCATCATCGCGCTGACGGCCAGCGTGCTCGAATCCGATCGCGCCGCTGCCCGCGCGGCGGGCATGGACGGTTTCGCTGCGAAGCCGATCGAACTCGACAACCTGTATCCCGAAATCGCCCGCGTGCTCGGCCATGCGACCGCGCCGGCGGTGGCCACCGTCGTCGCCGTGCCGGCGGAGCCGGTACTGGACAAGGCCCGCGCCATGTCCATCTGGCGCGACGAAACCCGCGTGCTCAATGTGTTCAACCGCCTGATCGGCGACATGGCCGATCTGTCCGGCACGCTGACCGCGCTGGCCGAAGCCGGTGCACGCGCCGACATGATTGCGCTGGCACACCGCTTCCGCGGCGTGTCGGCGAACGTCGGCGCGACGCAGCTGGCGCGCCGTCTGGGCGCACTGGAAACCGCACTGGCCGGCGACGAAGCCTGCACCGCGCAAGCGCCGCTGATCGAAGACGTCGCGCACGCACTCGACGCGCTGCGTCAGGAGGTCGCACGCATGCAGGCTGACCGGCCCGAGGCCGAACCGGCGGCAGTGGCGCCGTCGTTCGACGTCGAAGCGACGCTGCGCCATGCACGCACCCTGCTGGCGGCGCTCGGGCGCGGCGAAATCAACGAAGCCTCGCTTGCGCTGCTGCAGGACACGGTCGGCCGGCACGACGCCCGGCGGCTGCTGAGCGGTGTTTCGCAGGCAATGGACAACTTCGATCTCGAGCGTGCTGCGGCCGAACTCGAACAGTTGATCCAGACGGTGTGCAGCTCCGGGGCACCGGAAGTCGCATGAACCCGGCACCCGCCTACGGCATATCGCCGGAAGACCGGCGGCCCACGATACTGTGCGTCGACGATGACCCGGTCAATCTGCAGGTGATCCGCCAGATACTGCAGAACGACTACCGCCTGCTGTTCGCACGCGACGGTCGCCGGGCTCTGGAACTGGCCGAAACCGTGCACCCCGACCTTATCCTGCTCGACGTCATGATGCCGGGCATGAGCGGGCACGAAGTGTGTGCCGCGCTCAAGGCCATCCCGGCGCTGGCGCGCGTGCCGGTCATCTTCGTCACCACGCTGAGCGACATCGACGACGAGGCGCGCGGTTTCGAGCTGGGCGCCGTCGACTACCTGATCAAGCCGGTCAGTGCGCCCATCGTCCGGGCACGGGTCCGTACCCACCTGTCGCTGGTCAGCATCGACGATCTGGTCGAATCGCGGCTGCAGATCATCCGGCGGCTCGGCCTCGCGGCCGAATACAAGGACAACGAAACCGGCCTGCACGTCATCCGCATGAGCCACTACGCCCACATCCTCGCGCTGGCCGCAGGCTGGTCGGCCGAAATGGCGCAGGAGCTGCTGCATGCGGCACCGATGCACGACGTGGGCAAGATAGGCATTCCCGACCGCATCCTGAGCAAACCGGGCAAGTTCGACCGCGACGAGTGGGCGATCATGCAGTCGCATGTCGAGATCGGCGTGCGCATCATCGGCGAACACCCGTCGGGCCTGCTGAGCATGGCCCGGCGCATCACCGCCAGCCACCACGAGAAATGGGACGGCAGCGGCTACCCCGAAGGCCTGAGCGGCGAGGACATCCCGATCGAAGCACGCATCGTCGCCGTGGCCGACGTGTTCGACGCCCTGACCAGCGAGCGGCCGTACAAGCCGGCCTGGCCGGTCGGCGTCGCCTGCGCGCATCTGGTCGAGCAGAAGGGGTTGCATTTCGATCCCCATCTGATCGACCTGTTCATGGAATCCCTGCCGCAGATCATGGAAGTCAGGGAACGCTGGCCCGAAACGCCACCTGACAACGGTTGATCTCGGCCGCCTGCAGGAGCGAGCCCCGCTCGCGCCCCCCTCGCCAATCCCGCGCCTGCCGCCGATCCACGCCCGCATCGCGAGCAAGGCTCGCTCCCACGAAAACCGTACCCTTCGGCACGCCCGTATCGCGACCATGGGTCGCTCCTACGAAAAGCACCTCTTCGGCGAAATCCGTTACACCGTTGAAATCCGCGACGCCCCGGGTGAAATCC
>DATCUL010000167.1:0-1815 GCA_036567405.1 Methyloversatilis sp.
GGCGCAGACATCAGGCCGAGGATCGCGGAGCACAGGACAACGGGCCGTATTGCGTGAGGGAAGCGCATGGTCTGAGCCTAGGTCAATAGCAAGGCTCGACGTCTAGCACAAGGCGTGCCAAATCAGCAACTCGCTGATATCAATCATCTTCGTGACGCAATCAGGCTCTGACGCAGCATCGCTGTAAAGCAAATCGACATCCGGTCGCCGCATTGAGCGAGCCGGCTGCGTGCGAGCGAAGCGGCACCCGATCACCGACGATCCCCATCGTCATACGCGCGCCTCACAGGGTTTCGGCCACCGGCTGCTAGACTGCAGCGGCAGTCGCCGCATCCCTTCCCGATCACCCGAATGGAGCCCGAAATGGATAATGCACTCGGTTTTGATTTCAACCAGTTCCTGAGCCTTTACCTGGTCCCGCTTGGATGGAAGCTGGCGGGCGCGGTCGCGCTGTGGATCATTGGCGGCTGGGTCATCAACATCATCGGCAATCTGTCGCACCGCGGCATGACGCAGTCCAAGGTCGAACCGACGCTGATCCGCTACGTCGAGGCGACGCTGCGCATCGCGATGCGCGTCGTGCTGGTGATCGTCATACTCGGCGTGTTCGGCATCGAGACGACCAGCTTCGCCGCACTGCTGGCCGCGGCCGGCATCGCCATCGGTGCGGCCTGGAGCGGCCTGCTCGCGAACTTCGCGGCCGGGGCCTTCCTGATCATCCTGCGACCGTTCAAGGTCGGGGACTTCGTGTCGGGCGCCGGCATCACCGGCACGGTCAAGGAAATCGGCCTGTTCGCGACCACCATCGACCAGCCGGACAACGTGCGCACCACGGTCGGCAACAACAAGCTGTTCTCGGACAACATCGTCAACTACACGTCCAACCCGTTCCGCCGCGTCGATCTGCAGGCGCAGCTGGCGCACAGCGTCGACCCGAAGCAGGCGATGGACGCACTGCGCGCACGCATTGCGCAGATTCCGAATGTGCTGAGCAACCCGGCACCGGACGTCGAGATACTCGAATTCAACGCCGCCGGCACGCGGCTCATCGTGCGTCCGTACTGCAACAACGACCACTACTGGCAGGTGTATTTCGATACCAACAAGGCGATGGCCGAAGTCGGCACCGCGAACGGCTGGCCCATCCCGGCGCCTCACCAGGTGCTGCGCCAGCCGGGCTGACGCACCGGATGCCGCTGCACGGTCAGCCGGAACGGTCGCCGCAGCGGCGTCAGCACACCTGCCGCCACCTGAACGGACATTGCACGCCATCGGGCCCTGCCTCATGCCTGCGTGCACCACCCGCCAAGCCAAGCGCGCCTGCTGGCCCCGAACAGGCGGTCGCCGCCCCGCGACCTTCGGCAACATGCGAACCATCCCGGATGGACAAATTTTAATGTGGGTTTAATTCCCACAAATCGATTCACCGGTAGGCTGTGGACACCGTCGGATACAACGACGGCGCACGTGCGCAGACGCGCAAGGGTCAATTGCAGCACGTCAGACCCCTCGAACCGGAATCCGACATGAACAAACACATCCTGACCTTGGCACTGGCTGCCTTCTGCACGCACGCATCCGCCCAGAACCTGCTGCTCAACGGCGATTTCGCACAAACCTATGCGCCGCAGATCGGCATCAACAAGAGCCTGCCGACAAGCTGGTCCGGGCTGCAGGGACAGACCGACAATGCTTCGGTGGTGGATGGCACGCTGCTCTTCAGCACCTCGGGCACGCACAGCGCAACACTGCACAAGTACTACGTCTACCAGAGCTTCGATGCCGGCCCGGGCGGCGACTTCCTGCTCACGTACG
>DATCUL010000168.1:0-15574 GCA_036567405.1 Methyloversatilis sp.
CAGTCCGCTGGTCCGTCTCGACTTCCTGCCAGAAGGCATCCAGGGCTAGTGGATCGGTGCAGCGGCGTTCACGAACAAAGCCGCTGTAAAGCCTGCTGGTGGGGTTGTGCGCAGTGGCGTCACAGTCATCCAGCAGGACGAATACATCATCCAAGGCAACTCCTCATCAAGGGCAAGCCCGGTCTGAACCGGGACCAATGCCCCTGATTACAGCGTGTCGGTGAAGCTGCGCAGTTTGTCGGAGCGACTTGGGTGTTTCAATTTGCGCAACGCCTTGGCTTCGATCTGGCGGATGCGCTCGCGGGTCACGTCGAACTGCTTGCCCACTTCTTCCAGCGTGTGGTCGGACGTCATTTCAATGCCGAAGCGCATGCGCAGCACCTTGGCTTCGCGCGGCGTGAGCGAATCCAGGATGTCTTTGACCACATCACGCAGACCAGCCTGCATGGCCGCATCCATGGGTGCGGTGTTGGCGCTGTCTTCGATGAAGTCGCCCAAGTGGGAATCATCATCGTCTCCGATGGGGGTTTCCATGGAGATAGGCTCCTTGGCGATCTTCATGATCTTGCGGATCTTGTCCTCAGGGATGTCCATCTTGGCAGCCAGGACCGAGGCGTCAGGCTCATAGCCAAACTCCTGCAGGTGCTGGCGGCTGATGCGGTTCATCTTGTTGATGGTCTCGATCATGTGCACCGGGATACGGATGGTGCGTGCCTGGTCCGCAATAGAGCGGGTGATGGCCTGGCGGATCCACCACGTGGCGTAGGTCGAGAACTTGTAGCCGCGGCGGTATTCGAACTTGTCCACCGCCTTCATCAGGCCGATGTTGCCTTCCTGGATCAGGTCGAGGAACTGCAGACCGCGGTTGGTGTACTTCTTGGCGATCGAAATGACCAGACGCAGGTTGGCTTCGGTCATTTCGCGCTTGGCGCGGCGCATCTTGGCTTCGCCGGTGGACATCTGCTTGTTGATGTCCTTCAGCTCCTTCAGCGGCAGGCCGATGCGGTCCTGGATGTCGATCAGCTTGCCCTGTTCCTCGATGATGGCAGGCGCGGCACGCAGCAGCTGGGCGCCGTTGGCCTTGGCGTGCGTGATTTCGCCCTTGAGCCAGTCGATGTTGACCTCGTTGCCCGGGAACACCTTGATGAAGTGCGCGCGCGGCATGTTGCCCTTGTCCACGCACAGTTCGAGGATCTTGCGTTCGTGCTTGCGTGCCGATTCGACCATGCCGCGTACCGAGTCGCACAGCTTCTCGATCATGCGCGCGGTGAAGCGGATGTTCATCAACTCGTCCGACAGTTGCTTCTGCAACTTCAGATAGGTCTTGTCCTGCGAGCCCTTCTTGTCCAGCGTCGACTGCATTTTGGTATACAAGGCGCGGATGCTCTCGAAGCGTTCGAGAGCGTCAGCCTTGAGCTGGATCAGCGATGCGCTCATCGCACCGCCTTCCGCGTCCTCATCTTCGTCCTCGTCGTCGCCTTCCTCGTCTTCGGCGGCTTCGACGCCGACGGCCGCAGCGGCTTCTTCTTCCTCGACCGCATTCGGGTCGATCAGGCCGTCGATCAGCTCGTCGATGCGCATTTCCTCGCGCGCGACGCGGTCGGCCATGTCGAGGATTTCGGCGATCGTGGTCGGACAGGCCGAGATCGCCTGAATCATGTGACGCAGGC
Source organism: Methyloversatilis sp. (assembly GCA_036567405.1). Lineage (GTDB taxonomy): Bacteria > Pseudomonadota > Gammaproteobacteria > Burkholderiales > Rhodocyclaceae > Methyloversatilis. The sequence goes on from DATCUL010000168.1 coordinate 1,671, forward strand.
CGTCCTCGATGCGCTTGGCGATCTCGATTTCGCCCTCGCGCGTCAGCAGTTCGACCGTGCCCATTTCACGCATGTACATGCGCACCGGGTCGGTCGTGCGGCCGAATTCGGATTCGACCGTCGACAGTGCCTGTTCGGCTTCTTCCTCGACCTCTGACGCATCGACCACGGCCGGTGCGTTCTCGCCCATCAGCAGGTCTTCCGAGGCCGGGGCCTCGTCGAATACGCGTATCCCCATGTCGTTGAACGTGGAGATGATGGATTCGATCTGCTCGGCGTCGACGATGTCGTCCGGCAGGTGGTCGTTGATCTCGGCGTAGGTGAGGTAGCCGCGCTCCTTGCCGAGCGCGATCAGCGTCTTCAGGCGAAGACGGCGCTGGTCGGCATCCATCGGCAGGGCATTCGCTTCCCCTGCCGCCTTGGTGGCTTTCAGATCCTTGGCTTTGCTGGCGTCCTTGGCCGCCTTGCCGCGCGCTGCGGCAGGCTTGGGGGTGGCTACAGGCTTTTCGTTGTCAGCGGCCTGCTTGCGTGTATCCTTCGACTTGTCCTTGGCGACCATGTATATCCTCAGATCTGCGTGTTACCAACGGTGCAACCGACATCGGCGCGCCGTCCGCCTGCGCAATAGTCAGCATCGTGCGCCGCAGCAATGCTGTATTTCGGCGACGACGCTTGACAGGGAAAACCCGTCATTATACGTGTTTTAGGGCTTGAGTCTGGCTCTTTCAAGTTCCCGCCTTTTCCTTGATCAGCCTGTTCAGTTCTTCCTGCTGCGCCGCGCTCAGGCCGGATTGCCTGCTCAATGCAGTAAGACGCTTGATCGCCTTCGAAATTCCCGACCGGCGCAGGTGCAGCAGCGTGTCGTCGAACATGTGCGGCAGCGCACTTTCCTCCGCCGTGTCCTCGAGCGTGCTGGCAGCCGCCTCTTCCATCAGCGGGCCGTGCGGGCTGTCGCGGAAGAATTCGATCAGTGCAGCGGTGCCGCTCGCCTCGACGTCGCCGTGTTCGATGCAATCCGCGACGGCCTGAACCGCCTGCAGCCAGGGATCGTCGTCGATGTCTTCGAGGTGCCCGATGCGGGTACTCAGTGCCGGACGCTGCATCAGGATGCACAGCAGCTTGCGTGCCGGCGATGACGGTGCGGTGCGTGGCGCAGCCGCCGGTGCATGCGCAAGACGCGCACCGGCGCGCGGTATGCGCAGCCCGCAGGCTTCGGCCAGTTCCTGCGCCGACAGGCCGACGGCTGGTGCCAGCAGGTGCAGCAGCTGCGTGCGGAGCGCGCCGGCTGGCACCTGCGTCACCAGCGGCCTGGCTTCGTTGACGAAGCGGGCGCGGCCCTCGGCGCTGCGCGTGTCGCAGCGTGCTTCCAGTTCGTGCAGCAGGTATTCGCTCAGCGGCTGCGCCGCCAGCGCCATCTGCCGGAAACGCTCGGCGCCCTGCTCGCGGACGAAGCTGTCGGGGTCGTGTTCGGGGGGCAGGAACAGGAAGGACGTGCTGCGGCCGTCGCCCAGTTCCGACAGTGCGGATTCGAGCGCGCGCCATGCCGCCTTGCGTCCGGCACGGTCGCCGTCGAAACAGAACACGATGCGGTCGGTCTGCCGGAACAGCTTGTGGATGTGGTCTGCGGTGGTGGCGGTGCCGAGCGTCGCGACCGCGTTGCCGACCCCGAACTGGGCCAGCGCCACGACGTCCATATACCCTTCGACCACCAGTACGAAACCGTCGTCGCGGATGGCGGCGCGTGCCTGCGTCAGGCCGTACAGTTCGCGCCCCTTCGAGAACAGCGGCGTTTCCGGCGAGTTCAGATACTTCGGTTCGCCCTTGTCGAGCACGCGGCCGCCGAACCCGATCACGTTGTTGCGCGCATCGAGTATCGGAAACATGATGCGGTCGCGGAAGCGGTCGTAACGCCGGCCTTTCGTCTGGCCCTCCGACGCCTCGGCGTCGATCACCAGGCCGCATTCGCTCAGTGCCGTCGTCTCGTAATCGTCGAATGCCTCGCGCAGCCCCTGCCAGCCGTCCGGTGCGTAGCCGATGCCGAAGCGTGCCGCGATCTCGCCGGACAGGCCGCGGCCTTTCAGGTACTCGATGGCACGTGGGGTTTTCTTCAGTTGCTGCTTGTAATGACTGGCGGCGCGCGCCATCACGTCGGTCAGCGAAGCCGCCTGCTGGCGACGCTGTGCCATTTCCGGCGTGAAGTCCTCGCGCGGCACCGTCATGCCGGCCTGGCGCGCCAGTTCCTCGATCGCCTCGGGATAGGGCAGGCCGGAGTATTCCATCAGGAAGCCGATGGCGCTGCCGTGCGCACCGCAGCCGAAGCAGTGATAGAACTGCTTGGTCGGGCTGACCGTGAAGGACGGTGATTTTTCGCTGTGGAAGGGGCAGCAGGCCTGGAAGTTGGCGCCAGCCTTCTTCAGCGGGACGTGACGTTCGACCACGTCGACGATGTCGACGCGGTTCAGCAGTTCCTGGATGAAGGACTGCGGGATCATGCCCGCACCCGGTCAGTTGCCGCCGCTGAGTGCGGCCTTCACCAGTGCCGATGCCTGCGCCATGTCGGTGCGGCCGGCCAGTTTCGCCTTCAGCGGTCCCATCACCTTGCCCATGTCGGCCGGGCCGGCGGCGCCAACCGCGGCAATCACCTCGGCGATGACGGCAGCCACTTCGTCTGCGCCCATCTGCTGAGGCATGTAGGCGGTCAGCACGTCCAGCTCGAACTTCTCGGCATCGACCAGATCCTGGCGGCCGGCACTTTCGAACTGGCTGATCGAGTCTCGGCGCTGCTTGAGCATCTTGTCGATCACGGCCGTGACCTGGGCGTCGTCGAGCGTGATGCGCTCGTCGACTTCCTTCTGCTTGATCGCGGCCAGCAGCAGGCGGATGGTGCCCAGACGCGCGCTGTCCTTTGCGCGCATCGCGGTCTTCATGTCTTCGCTGATCCGTTCCTTCAGGCTCATTGGCGTTCGCTCGCGTGTGAAGGGGCAATCAACACAAAAAGCCGGTGACACCTGCGGCCTCTGGCCTTGGCGTTTCCGGCTTTTCGTTCCCGTTGCCTGCGCGCGGTTCTACCGGCGCAGGAAACCGGCGATCAGTACAGCTTCGGCGGCAGGGTCTGGCTGCGCAGCCGCTTGTGATGCCGCTTCACGGCCGCAGCCAGCTTGCGCTTGCGCTCGGCGGTGGGCTTTTCGTAGAACTCGCGCGAGCGCAGTTCGGTCAGCGTGCCTGCTTTTTCGATGGTGCGCTTGAAGCGGCGGATGGCAACTTCAAACGGTTCGTTTTCCTTGACGCGAATACCCGGCATGCAACAGCCCTCAATGGCGCGTTCACTGACTTGAATGAGTGAACGCATAACGGAAAGCCAGCGAGTATATCCGGGCTTGGTCCGGCTGCCAAGCCCGATCTTCGTCTGCGCCAGTACAATGCGTTCCATGTGGATTCTAGGCATCGAATCGTCTTGCGACGAAACAGGGCTCGCCCTCTATCACGACCAGCGCGGACTGGTCGCCCACGCCGTGCATTCGCAGATCGATCTGCATCAGGCCTACGGCGGCGTGGTGCCCGAACTGGCCTCGCGCGACCATGTGCGGCGCATCGTGCCGCTGTACCGACAGGTACTTGCCGAAGCAGGCATCGCGGCTGGCGAGATCGATGCGGTGGCCTACACCGCCGGCCCCGGGCTTGCTGGCGCGCTGCTGGTCGGCGCCGCGTTTGCCGAATCGCTGGCGTTTTCGCTGGGGCGGCCGGCCATTCCCATTCACCACCTCGAAGGTCATCTGCTGTCGCCGCTGCTGTCGGCGGATCCGCCGGTCTATCCCTTCGTGGCGCTGCTGGTGTCGGGCGGGCACACGCAGCTGATGCGCGTATCGGCGGTCGGTTGTTACGAACTGCTGGGCGAGACGCTGGACGACGCGGCCGGCGAAGCCTTCGACAAGACGGCCAAGCTGCTCGGGCTGCCCTATCCGGGCGGACCGGTGCTGGCGGCACTGGCGGAGCAGGGGCAGGCCGGCCGCATCCGGCTGCCGAGGCCGATGCTCAACAGCGGTGATCTGGATTTCAGTTTTTCCGGTCTGAAAACCGCCGTGCTCAATGCCGCGAACAAGGGGCTGGACGACACGGGGCGCGCCGATCTTGCTGCCGAGTTCCAGGATGCGGTGGTTGATGTGCTGGTCGGCAAGTCGCTTGCAGCGCTGCGCCAGACGCGGCTGAACCAGCTGGTGGTGGCCGGCGGCGTCGGCGCCAATCGCAGGCTGCGCAGCCGGCTCGACCTCGAGTTGGCGCAACGGCGCGGACGCGTGTTCTATCCGGAGCTGGCCTTGTGCACCGACAACGGCGCGATGATCGCCTTTGCCGGCGCCCAGCGACTGGCTGCAGGGCTGGCAGCGACGGCGCAGGATCACGTGATCGCCGTCAGACCGCGCTGGCCGCTGGATGAAATCGGCACAGGTCCTGCCTGACGCAGGGTGCTGCCGTCAGGTGGAGGTCGCCTTCTTGCCGCCGATGCGGCTTTCGGTGCCATTCATCAGACGCCGGATGTTGTCTGCGTGGCGCCAGATCAGCAGGCCAGCCATCGCGGCCAGTGCGGCGCAGACGGTCGCGGAGTGGGTGTACAGCAGTCCGCTGACCGGCGCGCTGCAGGCGGCCAGCAGTGCGGCCAGCGACGAATAGCGGCTGAGCAGCGCGACCAGCATCCATACGCCCAGCGCGGTCAGCCCGACTGCGGGCACGGCTGCCAGCATGACGCCGGCCGCCGTCGCCACGCCCTTGCCGCCGCGAAACCCCAGCGTCACCGGAAACACGTGGCCGACGAAAGCCGCCACGCCCGCGAACAGCGCCGCCGCTTCTCCCATGTCCAGCCAGCGCGCCAGCAGCACGGCGGCGACGCCCTTGAGCGCATCGCCGAGCAGCGTCAGCACTGCCGCCACCTTGTTGCCCGAGCGCAGCACGTTGGTGGCGCCCGGATTGCCCGATCCGTAGCTGCGCGGATCGGCCAGTCCGAACATGCGGCTGGTGATGACAGCGAAAGGAATGCAGCCCAGCAGGTAACCCAGGGCAATCACGATGGCGGTACTGGATGCGGTATTCACGGTGTGCGGCGGGTCGGACGTAGAATCCGGCCATTCTAGTTCGACACGGACAGCAAGCGAGACATGGACTGCATATTCATAGAAGGCATGAAGGTCACGGCGTCGGTCGGCATCTATGCGCGCGAGCGTGCGCACACGCAGCAGCTGGAAATCAGCATGACCTTCGGCGTGCCCGACGCGGCGGCGCAGAACGATGACATCAACGACACCATCGACTATGCCGAGGTGGTCAAGCGCATCCGCACCGAACTCGGCCTGCGCCACTTCAATCTGCTGGAAACGCTGGGTGAATTCCTGATCAGCATGATGCTCGAGGACTTCCGCGCATCCTGGGTCAAGATTTCCATCGCCAAGACCGGCATCATGAAAGATGTCCGTCAGGTGGGCGTCACGATAGAGCGGGGGCGCGCGCCCTCAGCGTGAAGCCGCTTGCGGCTGCTTCGTGCGCCAGCAGCCAGCACTTGATGCCGGGCAGGAAGCCGTGAGTCGAATGCGCAAACCCGCCCAGCGCGCCACCCGAGGCGATCACCCGGTGACACGGAATGACCACCGGCAGCGGATTCGCACCGCAGGCACCGCCGACCGCGCGTGGTGAACTGCCGATCCGGCGCGCCACTTCGCCATAGGTCAGCGTTTGCCCCGGTGCGATGTCCAGCATGATCCGCCAGACCTGCTGGCGATGCGCCGTGCCTTCGGGGAAGCAGGGCAGGTCGAAGCGATGCAGCGGATTCTCCAGATAAGCGGCCAACTGGCGCACCGCCTCCGCCGCGAGCGCGTTGCGTGCCGGCCGGGCAGGCTGCTCGCGCAGGAATTCGATGCGTGACAGCCGGTCGCCCGCGGTGGCGATGCCGAGCGCGAAGCCCGGTGCGCACAGCACCGCATCCCAGTCGATTACGGCCTGGTCCGTCATGTTCGTCAGCGGGTCGGCTTGCCGGCCAGCAGGAGTTCCTTGAGGTCGTCCTGGGTCGGACGCGCGCCGAGCCAGATCGACAGCAGGCTGCGGAAGAAGTCTTCGCCTTCCACCATCTCGCCGGATTCACGACCGTCTATCGTGATGCGCGTGCCGCGGCCCGGCAGCCATTCAAGAGCGATCCGGCTCCCTTTCTTCAGGTCGCCGATCGCCAGGATGTTGTCCGAGAAGGTTCTGATGCGCGGCTGCATGGCCTCGAATTCGGCCGGCCGCATGTTCTTCTTCATGCCCTTGATCAGCGGATCGTTGAACAGCGAGGCCGACAGTTCCAGCAGCGGCACGACTTCGATGCGTTTGGCGCCCGGTACGGCCATTGCGCTATCGAGGCTGTCGGCCGGCGCGCTCAGGTACAGCGCAACGACATAGGCTTTCAGCATCGAGCGGCCACGCAAGCCCGCGCCGTTGAGTTGCAGCGGCGTGTTGGCCACGCGGGTTACCGGCTCGAAGCGGACGCCCTCGACCTCCAGCGCCTGGCTGGCCGGCGGAATGCACAGCAGTGCAATGGCGAACGCCAGTGCGCGTGGTGACATGGGGACCTCCGTTGGTCTTCGCAAGTCGGCAATTATCCGTCGGGCGGCATCGATATTGCTGGATTGAAGCCTCGCGATGACATGCCGGTTCAGGAGTTCACAATAGAAAGAACCCGCAAGCTATTGTTTTTTAAACATTGAAGTGTGATGATATTGTCGTTTTCAATATTGGTTGCCATTTGTTTCGGCAACGAGGAGGCTGCATGAGCGCACGGAAAGTACTCGGGTCGCTGGCTTTTGCACTGGTTCTGGGCAGTCCGGCAGTGTTCGCGCAATCGGTGACCGAGCAGGCGGCGGCGCATGTCGAGGCCGGTCGCTTCGCCGCGGCTTACGCGCTGCTGGCGCCGCAGGAATCAGAACGTGCCGGTGATCCGCAGTTCGACCTGTTGCTGGGCATCTCGGCGCTTGAAACAGGCCGACATACGCTGGCGGTATTTGCACTCGAACGTGTGCTGGCCGTGCAGCCGGACAATGCGCGTGCGCGCGCCGAGATCGGGCGTGCCTACATGGAACTGGGCGAATCGGCCGGCGCCCGGCGCGAACTGCAGGCGGTGCGCAGCCAGAAGCTCCCGCCGGAGGTTGCTGCCTCGATCGACCGGCTGCTGTCGGCCATCGAGCGCGCGCCCGAGGCAAGCAAATCGACGTTTGGCGGCTACATCGAGGCGGCCGTCGGGCGCGACTCCAATGTAAACAGTGCCACCGCGGACGGTACGGTGGCCGTGCCCGGCTTCGGCGATTTCCGGCTCAGCGGCAGCAGCAAGCGCCGTGACGCGTGGTTCTCGGCGCTGTCTGGTGGCGCCAATGCCCGTATCCCGGTCAGCCGGGAATGGGCCGTCGTCGGCGGGGTCAGCGGCGCTGCCCGCTTCAATTTCGGCGAGTCACGTTTCGATACCGACGCAGTGGACGGCTATGCCGGTGCCGCATGGTCACGCGGCGCCAACCGCGTCACCGCCGTGCTGCAACTCGGTCTGTTCGAAGTCGACAACAGCAAGCTGCGCGACTACAGCGGCATGAGCCTGCAGTGGCAGCACACGCACGATGCGCGCAACCAGACCACGGTGTTCGCTCAGCACGCCCGACTGCGTTACGAGGGCGGCAACGACGTACGGGACGCGAACCGGACGCTGTTCGGTCTGGGCCACGCCGTGGTGCTCCCGAACGGCCAGACCATGCTTTACGGCAGTTTCTATCTTGGCCGGGAGATCGGACAGAACAGGCTGCCGTCCGGTGCCGACATTGCCGGCAACGACCTGATCGGTGTCCGCTTCGGCGCACAGCACCAGTTCGACCGGAACTGGTTGCTGTTCGGCAGCTTTGCGCACGAATCGCGCGAGTACCAGCAGCCTGACCCGGTCTTTCTGGCTACGCGCGAGGATGATCTGATGACGCTGTCGCTCGGCGTGACCTATGCGCTGACCGATGCCTGGCAGCTGACGCCGTCGGTGACCTTGATCCGCAACGAATCGACGCTGAAAATCGACGACTATCGCCGCGGCATTGCGCAGTTCGCAGTGCGCCGCACGTTCTAGGAGATCGCCATGTCTCAGTCCCTCCGACCGAACCGTCTGGCGCTCGCCATTGCGCTGGCCTTTCCGCTGGGTGCATTTGCCGAGAGTGCTGCACGCATCGAATTCTCCGTAGGCGAGGTGCGCGCGCTGGCCGCCGACGGCAGCAGCCGGAAGCTTGCCCGCGGCGCCGAACTGGCCAGTGGCGAGACGGTGGATACCGGCAGCGGTCGTGCCCAGATGCGTTTCACCGACGGTTCCTTCGTGTCGCTGCAGCCGCAGACGCAGTTCCGCATCGACAAGTACGCCTATGCCGGCAAGCCGGCCGAGGACCGCGGCTTCTTCAGCCTGATCAAGGGCGGGCTGCGCACGATCACCGGGCTGGTCGGCAAGGTCAACCGCAGCAACTACAAGCTGACCACGTCGGTGGCGACGATAGGCATCCGCGGCACCGAGTTCTCGGTCGCCTACGGCAACAGCATCAACGTCACCACCGGTGACGGCGCGGTTGACGTCTGTAACGATGCAGGCTGCCTGACCGTGTCGGATGGCGAGAGCGCGTATGTGGCAAACGAGAACACGATGCCGGTCATCATCGAGGTGAAGACCGATCTGCCGCCGCCGCCGCCGTCGAAGCTTGAGGGCATTCCGCCGCTGCTGCGTGACGACAACATGTTCACGATGACGGAAGACCGCACGTCCGACGGCACACTGACCGCGCTGCAAGACCTGCCGCTGCCAGAACTGAAGTCGGGCAGCGGCTATTACGTGTACGGCGACTACGGGGACCAGTACGGTGGATATGGCGGCACGGTGACGCTGCACAACGTAACGACGCAGATCGTCGGCGGTGCATTGAAGTCCGCAGACGATGGCGACGGTGGTCTGCTGGACACCACGACCGTGCAGGAGTCGCATCAGGACGGCATCATCGGCTGGGGGCGCTGGGCGTTCGCGAGTTGCACCGGCTTCAGCTGCAGCGGCGACGCGATCGAGAATCTGCACTACGTGGTCGGCATGCCGACGCCCGACCTCGCCGCGCTCGGCGGCGTCACCGCCAGTTACGCGCTCAGCGGTGCGACCGTGCCCACGACCGCGGGCGGCGCACCCGGCGGTGCGGTCACCGGATCGATGACTGCAGACTTCACCAACTACAGCATGAGCGTGAACATGGGGGTCACGGTCAGCGCGGTGACCTTCGGTGTGACTGGCAGCGGCTCGATCAACAGTGCGAACGCATCGTTTGCCGGGTCGTTCAACACCTGTTCCGGCTGTGCGAACAGCCCGCCCAGCGGCAGCTTCAACGGCTTCTTCGCTGGCCCGGCGGCCGAACGCGCCGGCCTCGTGTACGGCTTCGACAGCGGCGTAGGGGGCATCGGCAAGGTCAGCGGCGCAGCGGTCTTCACGCGCGGCGCGAACGTCGCGCCCGGCATCTAGGGTACTCCGAGCCGCGCGCCGGCCTGTCCGGCGCGCAGGCCATCGTGCGCGGATTGCGTCGCGGCGCGAACCTCGCGCACCGTGCGGTGTCTGGTCTGGAGCGCCTCTTCTGCCACCGGACCCCGTACGCACCATGCCTCACCACACGCCGCTCATCACCACGCTCGTCGGTGGCCTCGTGCTCGCCTTCATCTTCGGCGCGCTGGCACAGCGTCTGCGCATGCCGCCGCTGGTCGGCTACCTGTTGGCCGGCATCGCCGTCGGCCCGTTCACGCCGGGTTTCGTGGCGGATGCCGGACTGGCCCAGGAATTGGCAGAAATCGGTGTCATCCTGCTGATGTTCGGCGTCGGCCTGCACTTCTCGGTGAAGGACCTGATGTCGGTGAAGGGCATCGCCATTCCCGGTGCCATCGCGCAGATCGCCATCGCCACGCTGCTCGGCATGGTCATGGCATGGGCCATTGGGTGGACGACAGGTGCCGGGCTGGTGTTCGGGCTGGCGCTGTCGGTCGCCAGTACCGTCGTGCTGCTCACCGCACTGCAGGAGCGCCGGCTCGAAACCACGCGGCGTGGCCGGATTGCGATCGGCTGGCTGATTGTCGAGGACATCGCCATGGTGCTGGCGCTGGTGTTGATTCCGGCATTCAGCGGCCTGCTTGGCGGCGCGGGCGAGACGCTGTCGGGCGGTGCGCTGCTGGGTGCGCTGGCACTCACGCTGGGCAAGGTCGTGGCCTTCATTGTCGTGATGCTGGTGATCGGCCGGCGCTTCATTCCATGGGTACTCGAACGCATTGTGGCGACCGGTTCGCGCGAACTGTTCCGGCTCGCCGTGCTGGCGATCGCGCTCGGTTTCGCGCTCGGCTCGGCCTATGTGTTCGGCGTGTCGTTCGCGCTGGGTGCTTTCTTCGCCGGCATGATCCTCAGCGAATCGGAGCTGTCCCATCGCGCGGCTGAGGAATCGCTGCCGCTGCGCGACGCCTTCGCCGTGCTGTTCTTCGTGTCGGTCGGCATGCTGTTCGATCCGTCGGTGCTGGTGCGCGAGCCCTGGCTGGTGCTGGCGACGGTGTCCATCATCGTGGTCGGCAAGTCCATTGCCGCCGCGCTGATCGTGCGCGCCTTCGGCCATCCGCGGGATACCGCGCTGACCATCTCGGCCAGTCTGGCGCAGATCGGCGAGTTCTCCTTCATCATCGCCTCGCTCGGCCTGTCGCTGGGGCTGCTGCCGGCGACCGGGCGCGACCTGATACTGGCCGGCGCGATCTTCTCCATCCTGCTCAATCCGCTGCTGTTCGTGGCACTCGACCGGTTCAAGCCCTGGCTCGATGCGCGCGAGGGCGGGGCCGTGCTGCGCGAGATCCAACGCGAAGTGGCGATGCCGGCCGCCGGGCATGTCGTGCTGGTCGGTTTCGGCCGCGTCGGCCACCGCATCGTGCTGGCGCTGCAGGAAAAGGATCTGCCGGTCGTGGTGATCGTGGATCACGCCGAGGTGGTCGAGGCGCTGCTCGCAGACGGCATTCCGGCGCTGTATGGCAACGGCGCGGCGCCGGGCATGCTGCAGGCGGCCAATGTTGCGCACGCCCGCTACCTGCTGATCGCCATTCCGGATGCGCTGGAAGCCGGGCAGATCATCGAGCGCGCGCGCCGGCTCAATCCCGACCTCGAAATCGTCGCCCGAGCCTACACCGACGCCGAACTGCTCCATCTGGAAGGGCGCGGCGCCACCTACACGGTCATGGGCGAGAACGAGATCGCGCGCGGCATGGCACGCCGCGTGACCGCGGAGAGCGCCAGGGCGCTGTAGGCTTACAAGGATTCGGCGAAGCGCCGGATGCCGGCCAGCAGCATTTCCACCGCGATCGCGCACAGCAGCAGCCCCATCAGGCGTTCCAGCGCGGCAGTGCCGCGTTCGCCCAGATGCCGGATCAGCGGCCCGGCTGCCAGCAGCACCGCCGTGGTGACCGCCATGGCGGCGCTCATCGCACCCATCCACGTATAGAAGTGCTCGGGCTCGCGCGACACCAGCAGCATCACCATCGCCATGGCCGACGGCCCGGCGATCAGCGGGATCGCCAGCGGCACGATGAAGGGTTCGCCGCCGGCCCACTCGCCGAACACCCCGTCCGGCTGAGGGAAGATCATGCGCAGCGCGATCAGGAACAGCAGCACGCCGCCGGCGATGCCGAGCGAAGTCTGCGACAGCTGCAGCACGCGCATCACCGATTCGCCGGCGTACATGAACAGCACCAGCGCCAGCCACGCCGCGAAACACTCGCGCAGGATGACGCGCCTGCGCCGCTCGACCGGCACGTCCTTGAGCAGCACCGTCATCACCGGCGCATTGCCGAACGGGTCGAACAGCAGCAGGAGCAGCATGCTGGCCGAGAGGAAGCTGTCAGCCATTCAGCGCACCGACGGCCGGTGAGCGACGGGTGCCAGCGTCGCCGGTGCGCTCGGGCACGGCTCAGGTCCGCACCTGACCATCGCCCAGCACCACCCACTTCTGGCTGGTCAGGCCGTCCAGCCCGACCGGGCCACGGGCGTGGATCTTGTCGGTCGAGATGCCGATCTCGGCGCCCAGGCCGTACTCGAAGCCGTCGGCGAAGCGGGTCGAGGCGTTGATCATGACCGACGCCGAATCGACCTCGCGGATGAAGCGCATCGCCCGCGTGTGGTTTTCGGTGACGATGGCGTCGGTGTGCTGCGAGCTCCATGTGTTGATGTGCTCGATCGCCATGTCGAGTGTGTCGACAATGCGCACCGCGAGGATGGGCGCCAGATATTCGGTACCCCAGTCCTCGTCGGTTGCCGTCTTCATCGCCGGCACCAGCGCGCGGGCGCGTTCGCAGCCGCGCAGCTCGACGCCCTTGCCGAAATAGATGTCGGCCAGCCGGCCGAGCACACGGGGGGCTGCGGCCACATGCACCAGCAGCGTTTCCATCGTGTTGCAGGTGCCGTAGCGGTGTGTCTTGGCGTTGTCGGCGATGCGCACCGCCTTGTCGTCGTCGGCGAATTCGTCGATGTAGACATGGCAGTTGCCATCCAGATGCTTGATCACCGGCACCTTCGCTTCGCGCGAAATGCGTTCGATCAGCCCCTTGCCGCCACGCGGCACGATCACGTCTACATACTGCGGCATCGTGATCAGCTCGCCCACGGCGGCGCGGTCTGTTGTGTCGACCACCTGCACCGCGGTTTCCGGCAGTCCGGCTGCGACCAGTCCCTCGCGCACGCAGGCGGCCACTGCCTGGTTGCAGCGCGCGGCTTCCGAGCCGCCGCGCAGGATGGCGGCGTTGCCGCTCTTCAGGCACAGCGCGGCCGCGTCGGCAGTCACGTTCGGCCGCGCCTCGTAGATGATGCCGATCACGCCCAGCGGCACGCGCATCTTGCCCACGGTGATGCCGGTCGGCCGGCGCTTGAAGTCGGTCATCTCGCCGACCGGATCGGGCAGGGCGGCGACTTGCTCCAGCCCCTGCGCCATCGCTTCGACGCCTTTCGCGGTCAGCGTCAGGCGGTCGATCATCGCTGCGTCCAGGCCGTTGGCCCGTGCCGCCTCGACATCGGCATTGTTGGCTTCAAGCAGCTGCGGTGCGCGCTCGCGCAGCATTGCGGCAATGCGCAGCAGCGCATCGTTCTTCGCGGCGGTCGATGCCTGCGCGACGATGCGCGAGGCGGCACGGGCCTGGCGGCCCAGCGTGTTCATGTAGTCCTTGATGTTCATCTTTCTTCCCGAAACCTCTTTGGCCGCGAATGACGCGGAAAACCGGCGAAAGACGGATGAAAGCAGAAAGCGGCGCGGCTTGCCAACGGTTTCGGTCGCAATGCATCCATTCAGGCGTCGTCGTCGGGGCAGAAGCGAGGGCTGAGATGAGAGCGATGTTTGCGGGGAGTGGCGCCAGCGTCGTGACCGAGCGTGCGAAGGGGGCTGGGCACTGGTCGCGGCGGGGGCGCCGCCCCTACAACGGAGGAGGGCCGAACTGACGACTGCGATCGGAGTGATGATTGTGCGGGAGCGGCGCCTCCGCCGCGATTGCCTCCGTGGCAGGGCTGACCATGAATTTCAGCGCGCGCACAGGCGCAGCGCGATCTGCAGGAATTCGTCCCAGACATCGCCGCGTGCGACGCCCTTGATCATGCGGTCGAGCCGCGCGGCCTGCATCAGTGCGGTGCGCGTGGCAGCCGACGACAGACGACCGAGCGCGCGACGGTACGGCGACTGGCGGGCGCCGAAGATGCGCGCCGCCGCCAGTGCGTCGTCTGCGCTGCGGCCGGCGTCCATCTCGGCGCGTGCGGTGGCGAGTACCCGCAGCTCGGCGACGATGATCCACAGCACCAGCGGGGCGGCCACGCCTTCGGCGCGCAGGCCGTCGAGCAGCCGGCT
>DATCUL010000169.1:0-5705 GCA_036567405.1 Methyloversatilis sp.
CTTCTTGACGTCGCCTGCCTTGATCGAAGGGTCGGTCCGCAGGGTGGCGAGCACTTCCTCGGTCACATCCTTCACCAGCGCATCGGGCGTGGAGGTATCGACACTGGCCTGTGCACCGGCATTCAACGCAAAGGAAAGAAGCAACAGCTGGAAAATACGCTTGAACATATGTCCTCCCAGAAGAAAAAGGCCTGCCGCCATGCGACAGGCCGATGTGACCCGTTCGCCCCGCACGGTCGGCGGGGCATATTGACCGTCAGTGCGACGCTACTTCAATTTCGGCCGCAGCGGGCGACGCATCTGTATCAACGTTTTGATGGGCCGGTGCGCCGACGAGCATCAACGTCCAGGTCGACTCCGTCGGCGTCACATCCAGGACGTTTTCGCTCACTTCGAGCGACGGATAGTACTTGTCGCGCGGCGGATTGCCATCATGGATCAGACTGTGGCGACGCTGCAGATAGGCGTCACGCACGTAGGCATACTTGTCGAGCGCCGCAGCATCGATCGCACTCTCCGCCTTCAGGAAGGACGCGCGGTCCGACACGGCGCGCACGCCGACTGCGGTGTAACGCACCTCGGAAGAATCGATGTACATGATCGGGTCCCCGAAGATATCGACGGCCAGACCGCCGGCATCACGCAAGGTGCGCGGGCCGAAAATCGGCAGCACGAGATAGGCGCCATCACCGACACCCCAGCGGCCCAGTGTCTGGCCGAAGTCCTCTTCATGCTTCTCAAGACCCATGCCGGTCGCGACATCAAACAGACCGAGGATGCCCACCGTGGTGTTCACGACCACGCGACCCACGTCCGACAGCGCGTCGGCAGGCTTGCCCTGAACCAGATTATTGACGCTGATCCAGACGTCGGCGATGTTCGAGAAGAAATTCAGAACACCCGTCTGCACCGGCTGCGGCGTCACGTATTCGTAGCCTTGGGCAACCGGCTTGATCACCGCCTTGTCAACGGCCTCGTTGAAGCTGAACACCGCCCGGTTGACCCCTTCGATGGGATCCTTCGGATTGCCCGACGTTGCGCAGCCGGCCAGCATCGCTGCAGCCACCGCGGCAGCGATGGCGGAGCGGACGTTTGTCTGTTTCTTGGTATTGGTCATCTGCGATCTTCCCGGCTATGCATTCCGCGGATCACTGCTCGGGAGCCTTGGGGCTCTCGGCAGCCTTGTTGAACATGAACTGGCTGATCAGCTTTTCCAGTACCACGGCACCCTGTGTCTTGTTGCGGTTCACGGTGTCGCCCGGTTTGAGCACTTCCTCGTCACCGCCGACTTCAAGGCCGACGTACTGTTCGCCAAGCAGACCCGATGTCAGGATGGTGAAAATCGTGTCGCGCGGGAAACTGTAGCGCTTGTCCACGTCCATTCTGACCACCGCGACATACAGTTTGGGGTCGAAAGTGATTTCCGTCACCCGACCGACCACGACGCCCGAGCTTTTCACCGGCGCACGCGGCTTGAGGCCGCCGATGTTATCAAAGTTGGCTTGCAGCCTGTATGTCTCGCCAATGTTAGCGGACGAAAGGTTGCCGACCTTTAGCGCCAGAAACAACACGGCCGCGACGCCGATGGCGACGAAAACACCGACCCAGAGGTCGAGCACAGTCCGATTCATCCGTTACCCCTGAACATGAACGATGTAAGTACGAAATCCAGCGCCAGAATGGTGAGCGCCGAATTGACGACGGTTCTGGTGATCGCGCGCGACACGCCCTCGGCCGTCGGCGCCGAGTCGTAGCCCTCGAATACCGCGATCAGCGACACCGCGAAACCGAATACGACGCTCTTGATCACGCCATTGACGATGTCGTAGCGGAAATCCACCGCTGCCTGCATCTGCGACCAGAAGGCGCCATCGTCGACGCCGATGAACACGACCCCGATGAACCAGGCACCGAACACGCCCATCGTCGAAAACAGCGACGCGAGCAGCGGCATCGAAATCACGCCACCCCAGAAGCGCGGTGCCACCACGCGGGCGATCGGATCGACCGCCATCATGTCCATCGCTTTGAGTTGTTCGGTCGTCTTCATCAGACCGATTTCGGCGGTCAGCGCCGAACCGGCGCGGCTGGCGAACAGCAAACCGGCCACCACCGGACCGAGTTCACGCACCAGCGACAATGCAACCAGGATGCCGAGCGCGTCGCTCGACCCGTAGCGCTGCAGCGTCTCGTAGCCCTGCAGACCGAGCACCAGACCGACGAAGAAGCCGGACACCAGGATGATGATCAGCGACAGCACGCCGGTCGAGAATATTTCGCTGATGGTCAGCGGGAAGCGCGCAAACGACGTACCCGAGCGCATCAGCACGGCGAGGAAGAACCGGCTGGCGAAACCGAGGCGCCAGATGCCATCCACGGTGCGCGCGCCCATGGAGCGGAGGATGCGCGCGATCATGTGCGCCGGTCCATCAGTGTCTGGCGATAGTCGTCGCCGGGGAAATGGAAGGGCAGCGGCCCGTCGATTTCGGCATTCACGAACTGGCGGACGAACGGATCGGTCGATGAACGGATCTCGTCCGGCGTCCCCTCGGCCACCACGCGGCCTGCCGACAGGAAATATAGATAGTCGACGATATCCAGCGATTCCTGCACGTCGTGCGTCACCATGATCGAACTTGCGCCCAGCGCGTCGTTGAGGCGGCGGATCAGCTGACCGATCACCGCCAGCGAAATCGGGTCGAGGCCGGCAAACGGCTCGTCGTACATCACCAGCATCGGATCCAGCGCAACCGCCCTGGCCAGCGCAACGCGACGCGCCATGCCGCCGGACAGTTCGGCGGGCATCAGCTTGTGCGCGCCGCGCAGACCGACTGCATGCAGCTTCATCATGACCAGATCGCGGATCATGTCCGGCGGCAGGTCGGTATGTTCGCGCAGCGGAAACGCCACGTTGTCGAATACGTTCAGGTCGGTGAACAGCGCGCCGAACTGGAACAGCATGCCCATGCGACGGCGCAGCGAATACATGTCGCGGCGCGACAGTGCGGCCATGTCCTGGCCAGCCACCACCAGCTTGCCCGCGGTCGGCTTGAGCTGACCGCCGATCAGGCGCAGCAGCGTGGTCTTGCCGCAGCCGCTCCCGCCCATGATGGCAACCAGCTTTCCGCGAGGAATGCGCAGGTTGATGCCGGACAGGATGGGCCGTGTGTCGTAAGCGAAATCGACACTGGCCAGATCGACCAGAATGTCTTCGGCCGGAAGGGGAGCAGACACGTGCGCGGGACGGACTCGTAATCGGGACGCGGATTGTAGCAGACAGCTCCGCGCCATCCGCGCATCCGGAGAGCGCCGCCGGCGCGCTGCGCTATCATCGCCGATGACCATGACCCACGCCGCCCGATCACGAGGTTCCACGACGCCCCGACCGGGACTGCTCATCGTTGACGATGACCCGCTCATCGCCGAGTCACTGGTTTTCCTGCTGGACAAGGACTTCGACGTCACGAGCCACGCGTCGCGCGGCGCTGCCATCGACTGGCTGCGCCATCAGCCCTCGCCGCCGCGCCTGGCTCTGATCGACCTCGGTCTGCCACCGTGCCCGCACCGGCCGGATGAAGGCTACGCCTTGATCGCGGATCTGCTGGCCCACGCACCTGACACGCGCATCGTCGTGCTGTCCGGCCAGGGAGAGGAAGGGCTGGCACGTCACGCCAGAGCACTCGGCGCCACCGAATTCATGGCCAAACCGGCACAGCCGAGTGCACTGCACGCCTTGCTGCGCCAGCTGGCGGACACCTGCGACCCGGCCACACCCGAACTGCCGTCACTGATCGGCAGCAGCGCCCCGGTGTCGCGCCTGCGCGCCCAGATCGCGCAATTCGCCGACCTGCCCTACCCGGTACTGATCGAGGGCGAATCCGGAACCGGCAAGGACATCGTCGCGAACTGGCTGCACGCGGGCACTGCGCGCGGCGGCAAGCCGTTTCTGGCGCTGAATTGCGCCGCGATCTCGCCCAGCCTGGTCGAACCGACGCTGTTCGGCCATGCCCGCGGCGCATTCACCGGCGCGCAGAGCGCACGCGCCGGTTACTTCGAGGAAGCCGCATCGGGCAGCCTGTTCCTGGACGAGATCGGCGAGCTGCCGCTCGACCTGCAGGCGAAACTGCTGCGCGTACTGGAGAACGGCGAATACCAGAGAGTCGGCGAAACCCAGCTGCGTCGATCGAGCGCACGCATCATCGCCGCGACCAATCGCGACCTGAGCGGGGAAGTCCGGGCCGGCCGCTTCCGCTCCGACCTGTATCACCGGCTCAGCGTGTTCACCATTTCGCTGCCCCCTCTGCGCGACATGGGGAGCGATCGGGCACTGCTGCTGGACCACTTCCGCGCCCAGTTCTGCGCACAGCTCGGACGGCTACCCTTCTCTCTCGACACAGCGGCGAACGAAGCCTGGCTGACCTACCGCTTCCCCGGCAACGTACGCGAACTGCGCAATATCGTGATCCGCCTCGCGACGAAACATCCCGGGCGCGAAGTCGGTGCAGCCGAACTGCTTGCCGAATTCGACCCGACCGAGTCAGCCGCCGGCACCGGCAGCGCGCAGCACGACGAGGAACGCGATCTGGCCTCGGTCGCCACAGAGCACCTGCGCGCCGGCGGCTTCCGGCTGGACGCGCGCCTGCGCGAATGGGAATCCGCCTACATCCAGGCCGCGATGCGGCTGGCGCGCGGCAATGTGAGCGCTGCCGCACGCCTGCTCGGCATCGCCCGCACCACCCTCTATCACCGCATGGATGAGCCGGACGCCGGCGACGAAGGCCGGAGCTGACATGTATCTCGAACATTTCGGCCTGCGCGAAGCGCCGTTCCGCATCACGCCGCACGCCGACTTCTTCTTCGGTGGCGCAAACCGCAGCGCGCTGCTCGATGCGCTTGTGTATGCGCTCGGTCGCGAGGAAGGGCTGGTCAAGATCAGCGGCGAGGTCGGCACCGGCAAGACCATGCTGGCGCGGGTACTGATCGACCGTCTGCCGGCCCACCTGCGCGCCATCTACCTCGCCGACCCGCTGATGAACCGCAGTGAACTGCTGGCCGTGCTGGCGGACGAGCTCGGCTGTCCGCCAGCCATAAGCAGCGATGGCAGCGCACATCGGCTGCTGCGCGGCGTGCAGGAAGCGCTGGTCGCCGAATTTGCGGCCGGGCGGCAGGTGGTGCTGCTGATCGACGAGGCGCACGCGATGCCGGCCGACACGCTGGAACAGATACGCCTTCTGTCCAACCTGGAATCCGAACGCCACAAGCTGATCAAGATCGCGCTGTTCGGCCAGCCCGAGCTCGACACCATGCTGGCGCGCGCCGACATGCGGCAGCTCAAGGACCGCATCACCCAGCATTTCCGGCTCGACCCGCTGCTGCCGGCCGACGTCGCGACCTATCTCGATTTCCGCCTGCGCGCAGCGGGTTACCGCGGCCCGCCGCTGTTCGAGGCGGCGGCCACGACGCGCATCGCGCGCGAGTCCGGCGGGTTGACCCGGCGCATCAACGTGCTGGCCGACAAGGCGCTGCTGTCCGCCTTTGCCCGCGGCGCGCACTCGGTCGGCGACAGCGACGCCATGCGAGCGGTCGTCGATACGCAGGTCCGCAGCGGCCCTGCGCCGCACCGCGCAGCCAGCCGCATGGCGCTGACCCTTGCACTTGCCGCGGCACTGGTCGCCGGCGGCTTCCTGCTCGGCCGCGGCAGCGCG
>DATCUL010000170.1:0-20602 GCA_036567405.1 Methyloversatilis sp.
AGCCGGTCTTGCGGATGGACTTGAGGAACTGCTTGGGGATGATGGCGTCGGTGTCGACGTTGTCGCGGTCGAGCGGGGCCACCAGGCCGGTGTGGAGGGTGAATTTCTGCATGGGGAACTCGCTTCAGACCAGGGTGCGCACGTCGACGAAATGGCCATGCACCGCGGCCGCGGCGGCCATGGCCGGGCTGACCAGGTGGGTGCGGCCGCCATTGCCCTGCCGACCTTCGAAATTGCGGTTGCTGGTGGAGGCGCAGCGCTCGCCCGGCTCCAGCCGGTCGGCATTCATCGCCAGACACATCGAACAGCCCGGCTCGCGCCATTCGAAACCGGCCGCCCTGAACACCTTGTCCAGGCCTTCGGCCTCGGCCTGCGCCTTGACCAGACCGGACCCCGGCACCACCAGCGCCAGCTTGACGTTATCGGCCACGCGACGCCCCTCGACCACCCGGGCTGCCGCGCGCAGGTCCTCGATGCGCGAATTGGTGCAGGACCCGATGAACACCTTGTCGATGCGGATCTGCTCGATCGGCGTGCGCGGCGTCAGCCCCATGTATTGCAGCGCACGCGCCACACCTTCACGCTGCACCGGGTCGGCGAAATCTTCCGGCGCCGGCACCTGGCCGCGCACGTCGGTCACCATTTCCGGCGAGGTTCCCCAGGTCACCTGCGGCTGAATCTGGCGCGCATCGATGTCGACCACGCGGTCGTGCTGCGCGCCGTCGTCCGACTTCAGGGTGCGCCAGTACTCGACCGCCCGGTCCCACTGTTCGCCGCGCGGCGAGAACGCGCGGCCGCGCAGGTATTCAATCGTGGTGTCATCGACCGCGACCATGCCGGCCCGCGCACCGCCCTCGATCGCCATATTGCACAGCGTCATGCGGCCTTCCATCGACAGCGCGCGGATCGCCGAGCCGCCGAACTCGATCGCGTAGCCGGTACCGCCTGCCGTACCGATGCGACCGATGAAGTACAGCGCGATGTCCTCGGCGCTGACGCCCTTGCCCAGTTCGCCTTCGACGCGGATCAGCATGGACTTCGACTTCTTCTGCAGCAGGCACTGCGTCGCCAGCACATGCTCGACTTCCGAGGTGCCTATGCCGTGCGCCAGACAGCCGAAGGCGCCATGCGTGGACGTATGCGAGTCGCCGCACACCACGGTCATGCCCGGCAGCGTGGCGCCGTTTTCCGGGCCGATCACATGGACGATGCCCTGGCGCTTGTCACGGAACGGGAAGTAGGCTAGTGCACCGAAGGTGCGGATGTTGTCGTCCAGCGTTTCGACCTGGGCACGCGAGGTCGGGTCGGCCACTCCCAGTTCCGAGCCGTCGGTCGGCACGTTGTGGTCGGCCGTCGCAACGATCGAACCCACCCGCCAAGGCGTGCGCCCGGCCAGACGAAGCCCTTCGAACGCCTGCGGGCTGGTGACTTCGTGCACCAGATGGCGATCTATATAGAGAAGGGCCGTACCGTCGTCCTCGGTATGGACCACGTGGCTGGACCACAATTTGTCGTAAAGCGTCTGCGCCATTGCAACTGTTCCGGCTTGTCAGCGAAACCAGTGAGTATAACCGGCCACAGCGCGATCAGCCGCGTCCGGACACGCCTTCTGCCGGCCACGAACGCGCGAACAGCAGCAGGCCGGCGGCCGCGAACAGCGAACTGAGCACGAATGCCCATACGCCGCCGAACGGTGCCCACATCCAGCCGCTGATCAACCCGCCCACCATGCCGCCGGCGCCGAACGACGCGCTGCCGTAGAGCGCCTGCGCGCGCGCCTGCTGCCGGGCGTCGAACCACTGGTTCAGCGCCGCCACCGAACAAGCGTGAAAGGCGCCGAAGGTCAGTCCGTGCAGCAACTGCCCGACGATCAGCCAGGCCGGCGAATCGACCGCCCAGCCGATGATCTGGAAGCGCACGACCGCCGCCAGCAACGAGGTCAGCAGCATGGCGCGCAGCGTGAAGCGGCGCAGCAGCCAGGGCATGACCAGGAAAACCACGATTTCGGCCAGCACGCCCAGCGTCCACAGGCCGCCGATCACGCTCTTGCTGTAGCCGTGCTCGTCGAGGTGGATCGAGTAAAAGACATAGAGTGCGCCGTGCGCGCAGCTCATGAAGAAGGCGGCGCCGAACAGCCCGGCCACCGGACGGCTGCGCAGGATGTCGCGCAGCGGCTGGGTCGCCGGCACGGCCCCGGCGTGCAGAGGCGCTTCCGGCAGACAGGCGGCACACGCCGCGACACCGGCCAGCAGCAGCGCGCACGCCCACAGCACGGCGCCGAGGCCGGTCCGGTCCAGCATTTCGCCGAGCGCCAGCACGATCACGACGAAACCGATCGAGCCCCAGACGCGGATGGCACCGTAGCGCGCAACACGCGCCTTCAGGTGCTCCAGCGTCAGCGCCTCGACCAGTGGCAGCGACGCGCTCCAGAAGAAGGACATCAGCGCCATCGCGACGAACACGCCGGTAAAGGTTTCGGTGGTGAAAAAGATCAGGAAGCCGCCCAGGCTGGCCGCACCGGCAGCCCGGACGATGGGCGTGCGCGCGCCGAGGCGGTCGGCCAGCCAGCCCCACATGCCCGGCGCCACGATGCGCATCACCTGCATCAGCGACATCACGATGGCGATGTCGGCCGCGCCGAAGCCGATCGAGGAGAGATAGAGGCCGAAGTAAGGCGAAAACGCGCCGACGAAGGCGAAATAGAAGAAGTAGTAGGCGGACAGTCGCCAGTAGGGGAGCGGCATCGGGCGAAGTCTACCCGACGCCCCTGCCCGGCGCGCAAACGTCAGCGCGTGCCGTGCCTGAGCTGGATGACGCCCTCGCCCACCCGCTGCGCCACCAGGTCGGACTGTATGCCCTCGCTGTAGCTGAGGATTTCGTAGCCACCGTAACCGCCGGCCCGCGCCAGCTGTTCGGCGCGGCGGTTGAACACCATGCGCGCCTCACCCTCGCCGCCCGGACGGGTGCGCATCTTCTTCATGCCGAGGAAGTAGGTGTCATCGGACAGCTTCGCCTCCTCGATCGTCCAGTTGGGTGCCATCGGATCGAGCACGACGTAGGCGATGTAGGCCACGCCGGCGATGTACAGCAGGTTCTCCGCCGTCGTCGCGTAGCCGGGCGTCAGCTGCACCTTGGTCTTGGGAATCAACGAGCCGCTGCTCGGCACCGTGCGGTCGAGCGAGCTGCAGGCGGCGAGCATGCAGGGAAGGATCAGCGCCAGTGTCCGGATTTTCATGGCTCAGCCACCGATGAAGTTGAACAGCGACAGGCCCGACACCTTCAGGAAGGACTGCTGGGCGGCCTGCAGATAGGTCTGCTGCTGGGTCAGCCGCGAGATGGCCGACGTGTAATCGACGTCGCGCAGCTGCGACAGCTGCGTCTGGAACTGCAGATCGACGTCGGAACCCAGCGCGTCCAGCGCCTGCAGTTCGGAGGCGCGGGCGCCCATGCGCGAGCGCACGGTCAGCAGCGCTTCCTGGGCCTGGTCGATATTGCCGAGACCGGCGGACAGCGCATTGTTGAGCCGGGCGATCGCGGCCGGATTGCCATTGGTGCCGGCCTCCAGTGCCTTGACCACGTCACCGATGGTTTCGAACACGCTCTGCGTGGCGCTGCGGTCGAGCGAAAAGCTGTCGCCGGTTGCCGGCTTGCCGGTGATCGAAAAGCGCGCCCCCAGATCGAAGGCCGGTTCCGCACCCTGCGACGCCAACGTGATCGAATCACCGTCGACGTAGGTGCGCGGGTACGGTGCCGCGCCCGGTGCAGCACCGGTCAGCAGCGAGTTGCCCGAGGTGTTGTCGACGATGTCGTAGGTGGTGACATTGTTGGTGACGTTGAACACGACCTTGTAGCTGCCGCCATTGGAGGCGGCATTCCACGCCACGCCGTCGGTGACGCTGCCCAGATCGCTGACCGCGCTGCCGGTGTTGGCGGCGTTCGGCGCCATCGTGAACTGGCCGTTGCCGGTGCGCATGCGCATGAACACGTCGCTGCCGGGGTCGCTGATCGGCAGCCGGCGCGAGCTGCCCACCTGGGCTTCGCGCTGGCCGTCGTCACCGGCGTAGGTCACCCCCGCCTCGATGCTGCCGGCGAAGGGCTGAGTGTTGCTGCGATAGCCCGAGAACAGGTAGTCGCCGAAGGCATCGCGCGAATTGGCGACGCCCATCAGCCCGGAGAAGCTGCCGCGTATGTCGGTGGCGATGGACTTCAGATCGGTGTCCGACATCGCGCCATTGCCGGCCTGGATGATGCGTTCGCGGATCGAGGCGAGCAGGTCGCCCGCGGTCGAAATCTGTGATTCGGCAAAACCGATGGCGCTGGTTGCATCGCGCCGATTGACCGCCTGCTGGTCGTTGATCGCCTTGATCTGATCGATTTCCAGCGCGGTCGCCGATGCCACCGGATCGTCCGACGGCGCGAGTACGCGCTTGCCGGTCGACAACTGCTGCTGGGTACGGAACAGGTCGCTGCTCTGGCGGACCAGACCGGATGTGCCGGCGTCGTAGATGGTGTTGGTCGAGATACGCATCACAGCTCTCCTCAGCCGCCGATGTTGAGCAAGGTATCGAACAGGCGGCTGGCCAGTTCGATCATCTTTCCTGCCGCCTGGTAGGCCTGCTGGTAACGCAGCAGGTTGGCGGCCTCTTCGTCCAGATTGACGCCGGACAGCGACTGCTGCGATTCGGTCACGCGCGACAGCAGCACGCCCTGTGCCGTCTGGTTCACCTTCACTTCACGCGCCTTGGCGCCGATCTCGGCCACCATCTGTGCGTAGGCGCCCTGGAAACCGGTGGCACCGCCCGCCAGCGTCTTCTTGTCCTGCAGCGCGGCAAGTGCAAGCAGATTGCGGTTGTCGCCCTGGCCACTGGCATTGGCCTTGATCACGAACGAGTCGCCGTTGCGCGGCGTACCCGACATCTGGAAGGTGAAGCCGCCCTGGCCGGCCAGCGTGTAGCTCACACCACCCGAATCGGTGGTCGGATTGAAGGCCAGCGTGCCACCGGGGCCGCCGGTCACGTTGAACACATTGTTCGTGGCGTCGAAGGTCAGCGTGATGTTGCCGGCCAGCGGCAGGCCGGTCGTCGAGGTGACGCTGCCTGCGCTGATCGCGCCGGTGCCGGTATTGGCCAGCGTGGCCGATGTCGCCACCGGCATCGCCATCGCCAGCATGCGCGGATCGGTCAGCACGGTGCGCAGGTCGATCGAGCCGCTGCGCGTCGGCTGGATCAGGAAGGCATCGCCGGCAGCCAGCGTGGTCGACCCCGAGTCGAGCGTGAAACCCTGGGGCGAACCGGCCGGCGGCAGCCCGCCGAGCGTCGCCGCGCTCCAGCTCACATTGTCGGACTGCCGGGTCAGCGTGTAGGTCGTGCCGTCGTAGGTCAGCCGGTAGTCGCTGGTGGTCAGGTCGGACGAATTGCTGATCGTCACATTGACCTGTGCCGCCGCCACCGTGCTGTTGAGGGCGGACGGCAGCGCCTTGCCGGCCAGCACGTTGAAGAAGTTTGTGCCGGCCGCGCCATTGAGATCCTGACCGAGCTTGTGCTGGGCGTTGAACTGCTCTGCAAATCCGATGGCAACCCGGCCGAGCGCGTTCTGCGCATTGTCCAGCGTGTCCCGGCGGAAAGCCAGAAGACCGCCGAGCTTGCCGCCGGTGATCGTGTCCTCCTGCAGACGCAGTACCGCGCCACCCGGCGCGGTATAGGTGACTTCGGTGCGGCTGGGGTCCTCCAGTGACGGCGTGGCGGTCAGATTGAAGGAACTGCCGCCGACCACGAGTGGCTGGCCGTTGCCGATGAACAGATTGATGGAACCATCGCTCTGCGCCAGCTGGGTGACGCGCACCACTTCGTTGAGCTGGGTGATCAGCTTGTCGCGCGCATCGAGCGTGTCATTGGCCAGCCGTGTCGAGCCGGTCGTCGATTGCGCGACGGCAATCTGGTCGTTGTAGGTCGCGATCTGCGACACCAACTGGTTGATCTCGGTCACGGCACCGGAAATCTGGCCGTTGAGGCTGGCGCTGACCTGGTCGAGGCGCTGGCCCAGCGTATTGAAGCGGGTCGTCATGGCCTGGGCCGACGAAATGACCGACTGGCGTGAAGCCAGCGAAGTCGGGGACGACGACACGCTCTGGATCGCATCGAAGAAGTCGGACATGGCCGGCGACAGCCCGGCTTCCTGGTCGGCCAGCAGATTGTCGAGTGCGCTGATCTGGTCGGAGTAGGACGCGTATTCGGCGTTCTGGGTCTGCGCCTCCATCACCTGGGCCGTCAGGAACTGGCTGTAGACACGGCGTACCGTCTCGACACGCGCACCCTGACCAAGGAAGCCGCTGCCGGTCAGCTGGGGATCGTTGGTCCCGAGGATGACCTGCTGCCGGCTGAAGCCAGGCGTAGATGCGTTCGAAATGTTGTGGCCGGTCGTGATCAGACCCGCCTGCGCGGCATTCAGTCCGGTGATGCCTATGTTGTAGAGCTGTGTTCCCATGATCTGCCGTCTCTTGAAGAGTGCTTACGGTCGATCTAAGCAAAACCTTTGCCAGCTCGTTTTTATTGCTGTCACATGTCACTGCAAGAATCCGGCGCATGCTCCCCGACATCTCGCGCATAGCAGCCACCGACGTGCCTTTCAAGACATCTGCGGGGCGTGCGGAAATCGCGCGAAGAAGCATGGAGCTCGGCGCACTCGAACGCGCGCTGCTGATCGTGGTGGATGGGCGGCAGGATATTGCCGCCCTGTTTGCCGCTCTCGGTCGGCGCAGCCCGGAAGATGTCCCGGCGCTTGCAGCCCTGCGCAGGCTGCACGATCTGGGACTGGTGGCGACCGGCGCAGAAGCGCCGCAACCGGCAAGTCAGCGCAGGTCACTGGCACTGGCCAGGCTCTATCTGATAGAAAGTGCCGGTCGCGCATTGCGTGATCAGGCCACGCACCTGCAGCCGCTGCTGCGCCAGGCCGTGGACGAGGCCTCGCTGCTGCGGGCGCTCGCAGCCTGTCACCAGGCGCTGGTACATGCGGGAGCCCGCGGGCAGGCCGACGCGATGCGGACGCGCTGCCTCGAGCTGCTGCCGGTCGTCAGTCCGCCAGCGCCGCCCTCAGCAACGGACCATTGATGATGCGTTCGAGCTTGGCGCCGTACATCGGATCGGTGGCATAACCCGACTGCTGCAGCCCGCGGGCGAAGCTGCCGGCATCCTGCGCACCGACCACCCTTGCGTAGCGCGGCTGGTTGGTCAGCAGCTGCGCATAGTCGGCAAAGCTCTCTTCGTAGGACCCGTAACGGCGGAAGGCATCGGTCTGACTGGTCCATTTGCCGTCGATGAACTCGTTGGCGGCAACGCTGAGCGTCGGTCCCTGCCAGCTGCTGCCGGCCTTGATATTGAACAGGTTGTGGCTGGGCGAGCCGTCGGCGGCGGTCAACTCGGAGCGCCCCCAGCCGGTTTCCAGCGCGGCCTGGGCCACCAGGAACTGCGCCGGAATGCCGGTCGCCCGGCTGGCCGTCAGCGCCGCCGGCCAGACACGCTCGACGAAGGCACGCGCATGGGCTGGCACATCGCGGCCGATCGGCGGAGGCTGCTCCGCCGCGATGCCGGCAATGGCCGACTCGGTACGCGTTGCCGCACCACCCTGCAAGGTCTGCCGCCCGGCGGCAGACCTTGCCGCCGGCAGCACCGGCTGACCGGAAAAGGTTACGGCATCGGACAGCGGCTTCAGGGTTATCGGCTTCGTCGGATCGGCCTGCACCGCGTTGGCGGACAGCTGGCGCTCGAGCACCTTGGCCAGGCCGGTCCCGCCGCCTTCGGTCATGACCTGCGACCACTGCTGGTCGAGCAGATCCTGGTAGGTCTTCGTTTCCTGCCCGCCGAACAGTTCATCGCCGGGCGAGGCCTCGCGCATCGACTTGATCACGACCTGCAGGAACATCGCCTCGAACTGCTTGGCCGCCGCCTTCAGCGCCTGCGGCGAATTGTCGTGCGCGGCGCGGCGCAGTACGTCCAGTCCGCGTACGTCGGCCGCCAGCGTGTTGAGCGCGCTGTTTTCCATCAGATCACCTCAAGTTCGGCGCGCAGCGCACCCGCCGCCTTCATCGCCTGCAGGATGATGATCAGGTCCTGCGGATTGGCGCCCAGTGCATTCAGCGCCCGCACGACCTCGGACAGGTTGGCGCCCTTCTTCACGTTGATCAGCGCGGCACCTTCCTGCTGGATGTCGATCTGGTTGCGTTCGGCCGTCACCGTCTTGCCGCCGGACAGCGGCGCCGGCTGGCTGATCACCGGCTCGGCACTCACCGTGACCGACAGGTTGCCGTGGGCCACGGCGCAGGCATCGAGCGTGACCGCCTGATTCATCACGACCGAACCGGTACGCGAATTGACGATCACCTTGGCCGCCTGCAGCGCCGGCGTGACGTCGAGATTTTCCAGCCGGCTCATGAAGGCCACGCGCTGGTTCGGGTCCATCGGCGCCCGCACCTGGATGCGCCGCGCGTCGACCGCGACTGCGGTGCCCGGAGGGTTGTTGGCATTGATCACGTCGACCATGCGCTGAATCGTGCTGAAGTCGGTCGTGTTGGTTTCCAGATTGACAAATTCGCCGTCGCCTACGCTGTTCGGTACTGCGCGCTCGACCGTCGCACCTGCTGCGATGCGGCCGACCGACAGGTGATTGATCGTCACCGACGCACCGCCGGCCGAAGCACCGATACCGCCGACCACGACATTGCCCTGGGCGATCGCATACACCTGGCCGTCGGCGCCCTTGAGCGGGGTCATGACCAGCGTACCGCCGCGCAGGCTCTTGGCGTTGCCCATCGACGACACGGTGACGTCCACCGGCTGGCCGGGCCGCGCGAAGGCCGGCAGATTGGCGGTCACCATGACTGCTGCGACGTTCTTCAACTGCAGGTTCTGGCCCGGCGGCAGCGTGACGCCCATGTTGCCGAGCATGTTGATCACGCTCTGCACCGTAAACGGCGTCTGCGTGGTCTGGTCACCCGAACCGTCGAGGCCGACCACCAGACCGTAGCCGATCAGCTGGTTGTTGCGCACGCCGGACAGCGCGGCGAGATCCTTGATGCGCTCGGCGTGCGCCGGCAGCGCGGCCAGCAGCGCGAGCAACAGGAATGTGGTGATGCGTCTCATGATGTTTCGCCCTCCGGGCAACGGGACTTCGGCTTCGTTATACGCCGGCCCCGTGGCCTTCGATGGCTGGAAAAGATGGCTATTCGCCCCTCAACAACGCCCGCTTACAGCGGCAGGAAGGTCAGGAAGAAGCGCCCCAGCCAGCCCATGACCTGCGCCTCGTCGATGTAGCCGCTGGCGCGGTATTCGATGCGCGCATCGGCGACCTGCGTCGACTGCACCGTATTGGCGCCGGTGACCTGGGTCGGATTGACCACACCCGAGAAGCGGATGTACTCGTTGCCCTGGTTGATCGCGACCTGCTTCTCGCCCGAAACCAGCAGATTGCCGTTCGGCAGAACCTCGATCACGGTGACCGTGATGGTGCCGGTGAAGTTGTTGTCGGCAGAAGATGCCCCCTTGCCGGCAAAAGTGTTCGCTCCGTTTGCCGTCAGCGCGGTGTCCTTCAGGCTGTTGCTGAGCGGCAGCCCGACCATGGTCGGAACGCCGACCGACACGTCATCCTTGCGCTCGGCCGAACTGCCCGACTTCTTGGCCGCCTGCGTGCGCTCGCTGATGTTGATGACGATGGTGTCGCCGACATTGCGCGCGCGACGATCCTCGAACAGCGGACGTGCCGCGCCCGCCTGATAGATCGCGCCGCCGTTCTGCACGTAATCGTTGCGCGGCGCCGGACGTATGGTCATCGGCTGATGGACCGCGGTCGGCGGCGTCGTGTTGCAGCCGGCCAGCATGGCCGCCACCGCCATCACGGCGACAAAGCCGGCGATGCGGGCGATCAGGTGGATGCGTTGCGGGTTCATGATGTTCTCTCCAACCGGAAATCAGAGTTGGGTCAGGCGTGCCAGCATCTGGTCGGAGGTCGTGATGGCCTTCGAGTTGATTTCATAGGCGCGCTGGGTCTGGATCATGCTCACCAGTTCCTCGACCACATTCACGTTCGATGTTTCGACGAAGCCCTGATTGAGCAGGCCGGCACCGTTGCTGCCCGGGGTATTCGGCGTCGGCGTGCCGCTGGAGGCCGTCTCGACGTAGAGGTTTTCGCCGACGCTCTGCAGGCCGCCGGTATTGACGAAGGTGGCCAGCTGCAGCTGTCCGATCTGGGTCGGCGCCGATTGCCCTGCCTGCAGCGCGCTGACCACGCCGTCGCGTCCGATGGTCACCGATATCGCATCGCCCGGAATGGTGATCTGCGGCTGCACCGGAAAGCCGCTGGACGTCACCAGCACGCCCTGCGCGTCCTTCTGGAAGGCGCCGTCACGCGTGTAGGACAGCGTGCCGTCCGGCATCTGGATCTGGAAGAAGCCTTCGCCCTGGACCGCGACGTCGAGCGAATTGCTGGTCTGCTGCAGATTGCCCTGGGTGTGGATGCGCTCGGTGGCCACCGGACGCACGCCGGTGCCGATCTGCAGGCCCGACGGAATGGTGTTCTGCTGCGTGTTCAGCGCCCCCGGCTGGCGGATGGTCTGGTACAGCATGTCCTCGAACACTGCGCGGGCGCGCTTGAAGCCGTTGGTGCTGACGTTGGCGAGGTTGTTGGTGATGACATCGAGCTGCGTCTGATGTGCATCCATGCCGGTGCGGGCAATCCACAGCGAACGGATCATGGTCGTTGACTCCGGTTATCGGTTGGACAGCAACTGCGTCGCTGCCTGATCGTCGCGATCTGCTGTCTGCAGCATGCGCGTCTGCATTTCGAACTGGCGGGACAGAGAAATCATCGCCACCACCTGATCCACCACATTCACATTGCTGCCTTCGAGGTAGCCACCTGCTACACGCACGTTCTGTGCCTGCGGCGCCGGCCCCGGCGTGGTCACGCGGAACAGGCCGTCATCGCCCCGCTTGAGCGTGTTCTCGGGCGGATCGACCAGCTTCAGCCGGGCGATCTGGTTAACCTGGTTCACGCCGCCGGTCCGCTGTACTGCGGATAGCGTGCCGTCGGCACCGATCGTCACATCGTTGTCGGGCGGCAGCGTGATCGGTCCTGACTCGCCCTGGATGGGGATGCCGTTGTGGTTCTGCAGCACGCCGTTCGGGCTGACTTCCAGATGGCCGTTGCGCGTGTAGGCCTCGCTGCCGTCGGGCATGGCCAGCACCAGCCAGCCGCTGCCCTGTACTGCGACATCGAGCGTGCGGCCGGTCTGCTGCAGCGGTCCGGGTGCGAAGTTGTTGCGCACGCTGGCATCGACCACGAAGGCGCGCGAAGCCAGCGCCTCGCTCTCGACCGGAACCGCACGCAGCCGGTGCTCTTCCGCGCGATAGCCTGTGGACGAGGCGTTGGCGAGATTCTGCGCGACCGCGGCCTGACGCTCCAGCGTCCATTTGGCCCCGGTCATTGCGGTATAGATGACGCGATCCATGACGATGCCTCAGTGTTGCTCAGCGCAGGTTGACCAGGGTCTGCATGATCTGGTCCTGGGTCTTGATCGACTGCGCATTCGCCTGGTAGGCGCGCTGCTGCGTGATCATGTTGACCAGTTCCGCCGTCAGATCCACGTTCGAATCCTCGACGGCACCCGGCTGCAGTGCACCGCGGCTGCCGGTACCCGGCACACCGACTGCCGGGGGGCCCGAGGTCGAGGTTTCCGCCCAGGCATTGCTGCCCAGCTGCGTCATGCCGTTCGGATTCTGGAAGGTGGCGATCACCACCTGGCCAAGATTGCGCGACTGACCATTCGTGTAGCGGCCCTGCAGGACACCGCTGGGCGACACGCTGATACCGGACAGGCGACCCGATGCGAAACCGTCCTGCGTGACCGCATTGACGCTGAACGAGGTACCGAACTGCGTCGAATTGGCCAGATTCATGTTGTAGACCAGCGGGCTGGTCGCGCCGGTCGTGATCGCGAACGACTGCGCGACCGTCGACGGACCGACCAGCGCACCGCTGGAATCGAAGGTGACGGTCGTCGCCGCGCTCGGCGTTCCGCCGTCGAGCGCCGTGTACATGCTCCACTCGTTGGGCGTCGACGTCTTGACGAAGTAGGCCGACATGATGTGCGAATTGCCGAGCGAGTCGTAGGTGGTCACCGACGTCGAGTACGAAAAGCTCGTCGTGTCGCTGGGCGAAAACGTGGCAGTGGCGGGCGGAGACAGACGGGAATCGAGATTGACCGCCAGGTCGGTATCGCCCGTGGCACGCGGGTCGCCGCCGCTCAGTGCGGTGTCGATGCGCAGGTCGATCGGATTCGTCACCACGATGTTGTCGTTGGCATCGGTACCGTAGCCGGTGACCCGGTATCCCGACGCATTGACGATGTAGCCGGACTTGTCGACCGAGAACTGGCCGTTGCGCGAATACAGCGTGGTACCGCCGTCGCTCAGACGGAAGAAGCCGTCACCATTGATCGCCAGATCGAGCGGATTGCTGGTGACCGTGATGTTGCCCTGCGAGAATTCCTGTGCGACGCCATTGACCGTGGCGCCGATACCGATCTGTGCTCCGCCGCCGCCGCCCAGCGTCGAGGCGAACAGGTCGGAGAACTGTGCCTGCGATTGCTTGAAGCCGACGGTGGTCGAGTTGGCCACGTTGTTGCTGATGGCATCGAGTGCCTTGGAGGCGATGTTGAGGCCGGAAAGCCCTTGCTGGAAGGCCATGATTCAACTCCCGATCAGTAGATCTGTTTGATGTTGTCGATGCTGACCAGATCCTTCTGGCCTACATCGAGCCGGGTGACGCCACCCGTACGTTCTATGCTCTTGACCACGCTCAGCTCGAGCGGCGTGGTCACCGGCGTCGAAGTACCCTGAACCGCTTTAACGGTGAAGGAGTACTTGCCATCACTAGCAACCGGCGTGCCAGATGCGTCCTCGCCGTCCCAGACGAATTGCGCAATGCCGGTATCCTGCGGGCCGAGTTCGAGTTCCCTGACCACGGCGCCGCTGGCACTCTTGATCGTGACCTTGACGCTGTCGGCCGGCGAGGCGAGCTCGACGCCGCCCATCGACTTGCCATTGACCAGTTCGAGCTTGGAACCTTCGACCAGCACCGCATGACCGACCAGCGCGGCGGCCTGCAGCTGCTGCGCCTCGGACGAACTCGCCGTCAGCTTTTCCAGCGTGGAATTCAGCTTGCTGATGCCATCCACCGTGCTGATCTGCGCCAGTTGCGACGTGACCTGTGCGTTGTCCATCGGATTCAGCGGGTCCTGCATCTTGAGCTGCGTGGTCAGCAGGGTCAGGAAGCGGTTCTGCGCATCGGCCGTCTTCGACGTGGAATCGGCTTTCGTGCCGTTGATCGCGCTGTAGATGTCTGCAGCGCTGTTGCCGCTGACCGGATTGGTCGCCATGACGTGTCTCCTTACTGACCGATGGTGAGTGTCTTGAGCATCAGCTGTTTCGCGGTGTTCATCATTTCCGCGTTGGTCTGATACGAGCGTGAGGCCGAGATCATGTTCACCATCTCTTCCACCACGTTGACGTTGGGCATCTGCACGTAGCCGTCCGCGTTGGCCGCCGGGTTGGTCGGGTCATAGGTGGTGCGCATCGGCGCCGCGCTCTCGACGATCTGCGTCACGCGCACACCGCTGGCGTCGCCGCCTTCGCTGACCGGACGCGCCTCGAACACGACCTGCTTGGCACGGTAAGGCTGGCCGTTGGCCGACGTCACCGAATCGGCGTTGGCCAGATTGCTCGACACCGTGTTCAGGCGGACCGACTGCGCGGTCAGCGCCGAACCTGCGATGCCGAACACATTGAACATGTTTCCCATGATTCAGCCTCCTTACTGGCCCTGGATCGCGTTCTGCATGGTGCGCAGGCGACCGCTGATGAAGGTGAGCAGCGCTTCGTACTGCACCGAGTTCTCCGCAAAGGCCGCACGTTCGACGTCCATGTCCACCGTGTTGCCGTCGACGCTGGACTGCGTTTCGGTACGGTATTTCAGCGCCTGCCCCATCAGACCGTCGGCCTTCGCCTCGAGATGCTGCGACGAGGTGCGTGCCAGTTCCACCGGACCGCCCACCTTGCCGCCCATCGCGCTATCAAGTGCGCTGCGGAAGTCCAGATCGCGCGCCTTGTAGTTCGGCGTGTCGGCGTTGGCGATGTTCGACGCAATCGCCTGCTGGCGAGTGGCCCGCACGCCAAGTGCGGCCTGGGGAAGATCTAGCAGTCGGTCTAGCGGTGTCGGCATGATGGGTATCCCATTGCAGCTATCGTGCCAGGCACTCTAGAGGGCGATGGCTCCGCTGGATCGGCAAAAAAGGACGGTTCGCACCCCGCCTTTCCGGGGGTTCTGCCGCCCTGGAGCGGCAAAGCTTGCCGCTCCAGGGTGCTGCAATTTCCCGAAAACCCAGTACAGAAAAGGGTTTGCGGGCCGGCAAGTGGAACCAGCCGCAGGCCGGGACGTCCGATCCGGAACAGCGCGGTCCTTCACGTCCTTTTTCCGGCATCGATCGCTGGCACTGCGTGGTGCAATGGCGGCATCGAAGAGGAGCCCGCCATGTTGCGTCGTCTGATACCGCTGATCGGCATCGCGCTGTGCAGCGTCGTGTTTGCCCAGTCCGTTGCGCCATCGGATCCGGAAGCGCTGCGCCGCACGGCAGACAGCTTCCTGCGTACCCAGACCGCCGGCATGCCCGGCCGCCCGGGCATCGAAGTCGGGCAGCCCGATGCGCGTCTGGCGCTGACCGGCTGCAGCGTGCTCGAAGCCTTCCTGCCACCCGGCACCCGCGCCTGGGGCCGGATCAACGTCGGTGTGCGCTGCATTTCCGGCGCCTCCTGGACCGTCTACATTCCTGCCCGCGTGCGGGTCGAGGGCGAGTATCTGGTGGCCGCGCGCGCGCTCGGCCGTGGCCAGGTGATCGGCGAGGGCGACTACGGGGTCATGCGCGGCGATCTCACCGAGCTGCCGCCGAGCATGGTGACCGATCCGCAGCAGGCGATCGGCCAGTCGGTGAATGCCGCCATTGCCGCCGGCCAGCCCTTGCGCTCGGACTGGCTGCGTGCACCGGTGGCGGTGCAGCAGGGTCAGATCGTGAAACTGTTCGCGCGCGGCAACGGCTTCGCCGTCAGCCACGACGGCCGTGCCCTGGCCAGCGCACAATCCGGCCAGACGGTGCAGGTCCGCACCGGCGGAGGACAGGTCGTCAGCGGTGTCGCCCGTCCCGGAGGTCAGGTCGAAGTCGTCTATTGAGTGCATCATGCGGGTCGCAACCCGCGCCAGTGCTTGGTATATTCATGAGCGTGCCGCCGTGTAGGACGGCTCCCTACAAAAAGTCCTAAAGTTTTGTAGGGGGGACGTCGTAATGATGGTCGAACGTCTCATGAAAGGGTTCATCGTGAAAATCGACGGAACTGGAAAACCGATTGGTCCGACCGCAACGTCGGCCACCCGCGGCTCGTCCAGCACAAGTTCGGCCAAGCCTGCTGCTGCAGCCTCCGCAACGTCTGGCGCCCAGATCGACATCTCGGGCACGTCATCGCGACTGCGCGAACTCGAAGCCACCATCGCCAATGTGCCGGTGGTCGACAGCGCGCGCGTGGACGAGATCAAGCAGGCGATTTCGGACGGCCGCTTCAAGGTCAACGCTGATCGTGTGGCGGACAGCCTGATTGAAAGCGTGCGCCAGATGCTCAACACCCGCCCGGCGGCCTGATGCCAGCAAATGAACTTGCCGCGCAGATCGCCGCGCGGCTGGCTGCACTGATGGCGGAAGAAACAATGACCCTGCGCACCGCGCTTGGTCATCTGAATGCCGAGCGCAAGGCGCTGGAAGCCGGCGAGGTCGACTCGCTGGCCGCTCTGGCCAACCGCAAATCCGAAGCCTATGCCCATCTCGCCAAGCTTGGCGATGCGCGCACGGCCCTGCTCGCGCGCGCCGGCACCCGACCGGCGCGAGCCGACATCGAAACATTGTTCGGCAGCGGCCCCGAGTGGTCGGCCTGCAAGCCGCTGTTCGTCGACCTGATGGCGCTGGCGCAGGAAGCACACGATCTCAACCAGGGCAACGGATTGCTGATTCGCGCCCAGATGAAGTCCAGCAAGCAGGCGCTGGCAGTGTTGATGTCCGCGGCAGAGCAGGCTTCGACCTATGGCCCGGACGGTCAGGCCACGGCGCGCACGTCCAGTCGCTCGCTGGGCAGCGCGTAATGCTCGACATGGAATTGCCGACCGGCGCAGGAATGCGTCGTCTGTTGGCTGTTGCCCTACAGGCGCGGGAAGCTGGAACCGAGACTGCCTTCCGGCACTTCGACCGGACCTGACGCGGGTTTGCCGGTGATGGCCGTGCGGTCGGTCGAATAGGTCTCGATCCGGATCGACACACGGCGGTTCTTGGCACGCCCCTCCTCGGTCGAGTTGTCGGCCAGCGGGCGTTGGTCCGCGAGCCCCGACGCCGTCAGGCGCGCAGGAATGATCCCCTGCTCGGCGAACACGTGGGTCACGACGGCGGCGCGCAGCGCTGACAGTTCCCAGTTCGAACCTACACGCCCTCCGCGCGATGCCGAATTGTCGGTGTGCCCCTCGATCACCAGCGGGAAGTCCGAATACAGCAGTACGCGCGAAATGGCCACGATGATGTCCCGGGCCGCCGGTTCGAGCGATGCCTCGCCGATACCGAACAGGAATTTCGCGTTGAGATCGACGGTGATGCCGAGCGCGCCCTCGGTCACAGTCGCCTGGCCATCGCGCGTCAGCGCCGACAGCGCCTGCTTCAGATCATTCTTCGTACGCTCGGCGCGTTCGCGGCGCTCCTGCTCCTTCTGTGCGGCGCGCTGCGCGCGCAGCTGATCGAGCTGTATCTGCATCGCGGAATTCTGCTGATTGGCCGGCAATTCGATCAGGCGCACGCCGTCATTCGATGCAAACGCACTGTTCAGGGACTGGCTGAGCACCCGGTATTTGCCTTCATTGACCTGCGAAATCGCGTACATCACGACGAAGAAGGCAAACAGCAGCGTCACCAGATCCGCATAGGAAATGAGCCAGCGATCGTGGTTTTCGTCCGACTCCGGTACGTAGCGACGTTTTCTCACGATGCGTGCCTGCGTAGCATTCAGCCGGGAATCCGTGCGACGTAGCCGAGCAGCCGGCTTTCAATGATGCGCGGGTTATCGCCATTGGCGATGCCAGTCAGACCATCGACGAACATTTCACGCACGCTGATCAGCTGCGATACGTGCACCTGCAGCTTGCGGCCGATCGGCAGGAAAACCAGATTGGCGGCACCGACGCCGTAGATGGTGGCGACAAAGGCGGTGGCGATGCCGGCACCGAGACGGGTCGGGTCGCCGAGATTTTCCATCACGTGGATCAGGCCGAGCACTGCGCCCAGAATGCCCACTGTCGGCGAATAACCGGCTGCTGCATCCCATACCCGTGCGGCCTGTCTCAGCGTGTTCTCGTAGGTGGTGATTTCGACTTCCATCACTTCGCGCAGCCGTTCGGCATCGGCACCATCGACCAGCAGCTGCACGCCCTTCTTGAAGAACGGGTCGGTTTCCCTGGCAACCTGCTTTTCAAGTATCAGAATGCCTTCACGGCGCGACAATTGCGCCCAGTTGACGAGTTTGGCGATCATGTCGTCCGGAATCACGGCCGGCGCGGCGAAGGCCCAGCCGCCCATGCGCATGCCGCGCATGAAGATCGGAAAGCGCGTCTGCAGCATGGTCGCGCCCAGCGTGCCGCCGAGCACGATGACGAAAGCCGCGGGCTGGAACAGCGACGACAGGCGGCCGCCCTCGAGCAGCTGGCCGGCCATGATGGCGGCAATGGCCAGCGCCAGTCCGACGAAACTGATGCGATCGAGGCGCCGGAACATGACGAGGACGCCGCGCTCAGGCGCGTGCCGCGATGCGGCTGCGCAGGCGGGCGATGGCCTGGCTGTGGAGCTGACAGACACGCGACTCGGACACGCCGAGCACTTCGCCGATCTCGCGCAGGTTCAGGTCTTCCTCGTAGTAAAGACCCATGACCGTCTTCTCGCGATCCGGCAGATCGCCGATCGCCCGCACCAGTACGTCGCGCATGTTCTTGTCGAGCAGGCGCGCCAGCGGATCGAGCTCTTCGGTACCGACACTGTGGCGATCGAGGTAATCGTCATCGTCACCGTCGGTGAAATCCTCGAAATACACCAGCTGGTAACCGCGCGCCTCCTGCAGCATCTTCTGGTACTCGCCCAGCGGCATGCCGAGCGATTCGGCAAGTTCGCCTTCGGTCGGCTGGCGTCCCTTTTGCTGTTCCAGCGTGTGGATCGCGGTCTCGATGCGACGCATGTCGCGGCGCAGGCTGCGCGGCAGCCAGTCGTTTTCGCGCAACCCGTCCAGCATGGCACCGCGGATGCGCTGCACCGCATAGGTTTCGAACTGGGCACCCAGACCTTCTTCATAACGGCTCATCGCATCGAGCAGGCCCAGCATGCCGTTCTGGATGATGTCCTCGACCTGTACGCTGGCCGGCAGCTTGGCCATCAGGTGATAGGCGATGCGCTTGACCAGCGGCGCATAGTGTTTGGCGAGCTGGTCGCGGTCCAGTGTTCCGGATGCGGTATACATGTTTCGTCCTCTGCTTCGGCCGGCTGCGCGGTCAGGCCATGCGCGCCGGAACCCCGCCCGTCCGCCCGGCCGGATCGCCGGTTATCGTGTCGTTCAGGGGCATCAACATACCGGGTTTCTCCGATTCGCGGGTCACGAAGAGCTTTTCGGCAAGATCGCGCCCTATCTTGAGAGCATCGTCGCCTGTGGCGGCGAAGGTCGGGCGCTGATAGCCGGCGGGCAGACAGCCCAGCCAGTGCAGTGCGCTGCCCAGATGTTCGCTGACCACCCCATTGAGGCTGGCGAAGGCCTGACGCGCATCCGCCACCGAACGGGCGCGCGTGACGCCGACATGGACCAGTTTCGCCGCGCCACTCGCCGACAGCGGCGCGTTGCCGGTGACATGGCGCTTGATGAGTGCATAGGCCGCCGTGATGCTGACTCCGGATGCAGCCGTGACGACGGCCAGCCGGTCCGAACGCCGGGCGAGCAGCGAAAGCTGCCCGTCATCCGGTGCGCAGTCGACGATCAGCAGTTCGGTATCGCGCGTCAGTTCGACCAGTGCTTCGTCCAGCGCTTCCATCTGCAACCGGTTGAGCTGCTTCGACGCCGTCGCCAGTCGGGCCGCCGGCACCACCGAAATGCCGTGCTGCGACGCCAGCCGGACCGAAGCAAGCGGTACATCGCGGTTGATCGCCTGCAGCAGATCGAGGCGCGAGGTCAGGCCCAGACGCGCGGTCACCGAACCAGCACCCTGATGTTCGTCGATCACGGTGACGCGCAGACCGCTGCGGGCCGCTTCCAGTGCGGCGCCGAGAGCGATCGAGGTGTTGCCCACGCCCTCGGTGGCACCGGCGAAGCTCACGCGCTGCGTCGGAAAGCGGCGGAACATCGCGCGCAGGCCGGACGCCTGGTCGTTCTTCAGATCAACCACGGCTCACCCCGCTGCGCGCGGTGCGGCGCGAAGCCGACATCAGCAGACCGGCATCCTGCGGCGAGAGGTGCTGCGAGGACTCCTCGTCGGCCGCCCGCAACGCCCGGTGCAGCAGGTAGGCGCGGTTCGGCATGTGCAGGTCTTCCGGCACCCGCTGACCGTTGGCGACGTAGTAGAGCGGCAGTTCGTGGCGCATCAGCACGTCGAGCACCGGCCCCAGTGTGACCGACTCATCCACCTTGCTGACGATGGCGCCGGCCAGATCGGCTCCACCGTTCGGCGACGAATAGGCGCGCACCACGTCGTCGAGCGCATCGGCGCGCGCCACCGCATTGAGCAGCAGCAACCGGCGCACGTCTCCGCTGGATGACAGCATGGCGATCTGTTCGGCCACCGCACGGTCGCGCTGGCTCATGCCGACGGTATCGATCAGCACCATGTGCTTGTCGCGCAGCTCGACCAGCATGCGACGCAGGTCGGAGGCATCGCGCACGGCATGCACCGGTACACCAAGGATGCGGCCATAGATGCGCAGCTGTTCGTGCGCACCGATCCGGTAGCCGTCCGTGGTCAGCAGCGCCACCTTGTCGGCACCGTGGCGCACCACGCAGCGCGCCGCCAGCTTGGCCGTGGTGGTCGTCTTGCCGACACCGGTCGGACCGACCAGCGCATACACGCCGCCGCCGTCGATGATGTCGGCATCCGAATTGAGCGTGATCAGGTCGCGGCCGATCAGGGTGCGCAACTCGTTGCGCGCTGCGGCGAGCGAATCCGATGTCGTCAGCAGATCGAGCAGCCGGTAGGTGGTGACGGCGCTGAAGCCGGATTCGAGCATTTCCGCGGCCAGCGCGGTCTTGACTGGCGAGGTGCGCGACATTTCGCCCCAGGCGAAGCCGGCCAGTTGCTGCTCCAGCATGCGGCGGATACTGCCCAGTTCTTCGCGCAGTGCGCTGTCAAGCTCCGGCGCGCGTTCGACCACGGGCGCGGCAGCAGGTGCCTGCGCCACGGCGCGGCGCGCGCCCTGTTCGGCTTCGGGCGCGAGGCGGCGTGCCACCTCGGC
>DATCUL010000171.1:0-2485 GCA_036567405.1 Methyloversatilis sp.
ACCGGTCCGGCCGCAGTACGGTGCCCGCATCGGCCATCTGCACATCGACGCGCTGGCCCTCGACTACGACCACGCGGCGTGGCTCGCCGAATTCACGGCGCAATGGCCTGCGCGTTCGCCGGCCGCGCTGAATCACCTCGAACGCATCGAACACGGCCCGGACTGGACGCCGGCCGACGCCGCACCATGAACGCGCGCAAGTTCGGCCTTCTGCTGGCGGTGGTCTGTCTGGTCGCAGGCTTCTTTGCACTCGGTCTGGACCGCTACCTCGATCTGGCGTGGTTCAGGACACAGCAGCACCTGCTGGCCAATCAGGTGAAATCGGCTCCCTGGATCTCTGCGACGGTGTATTTCGGGCTCTATGTCCTGGTGACCGCGCTGTCACTGCCCGGCGCGACGGTGATGACGCTGGCCGGCGGCGCACTGTTCGGCTTCGCCACGACGATGGTTCTGGTGTCCTTCGCGTCGAGCATCGGCGCCCTGCTCGCCTTCCTGATCGCGCGCTACCTGCTGCGCGACTGGGTACAGGCGCGCTTCGGCAGCGCACTCGAACCGATCAACGACGGCATGCGCAAGGACGGTGCCTTCTATCTGTTCAGCCTCCGGCTGGTACCGGCCTTTCCGTTCTTCATCATCAACCTGGCGATGGCGCTCACGCCGATTTCGGCGCGCACCTTCTACTGGGTCAGCCAGCTCGGCATGCTGGCCGGCACCGCCGCCTACGTGAATGCCGGCACCGAGATCGCGCACATCGACTCGCTCGCCGGCATCCTGTCGCCGCCGTTGATCGGCGCCTTCGTGCTGCTCGGCCTGCTGCCGCTGCTCGCGCGCCGCCTGCTGCGGATGCTGCGCGTACGCCGGCTCTATCGTCGCTGGCGCAGACCGGCCCGCTTCGACTACAACCTGGTGGTGATCGGCGCCGGCAGTGCCGGACTGATCACCGCCTACATCGGTGCCGCGGTCAAGGCGCGTGTCGCGCTGATCGAGCGGCACCGGATGGGCGGCGACTGCCTGAACACCGGCTGCGTGCCGTCGAAGGCGCTGCTCCGCTCGGCACGCCTGCTGGCACAGATCGCCCGGGCACCTTCGCTGGGCATACGCAAGGCCGGTGCGCAATTCGACTTCGCCGACGTGATGAAACGCATCGCCCGCGTGGTGCGGCAGATCGAGCCGCACGATTCGGTCGATCGCTACCGGGAGATGGGCGTGCACTGCCTCACCGGGCAGGCACGCATCACCTCGCCGTGGACGGTCGAAGTCACCGATGCCGACGGCGGCACGCAAACCCTGAGCACGCGCGCCATCGTCATCGCGGCCGGCGCGCGCCCGAAGCTGCCGCAGATTCCGGGCATCGACCGGATCGACGTACTCACCTCCGACACCGTATGGTCGCTGCGCACGCTGCCGCCGCGCCTGCTGGTGCTTGGCGGCGGCCCGGTCGGCTGCGAACTGGCGCAGGCCTTCGCCCGCTTCGGCTCGAAAGTGACCCAGGTCGAGAGCGCACCGCGGCTGATGGCTCGCGAAGATCCCGACGTATCGGCGCTGCTGGCGCGGCAGTTCTCGGCCGAAGGCATCACCGTGCTGACCGGTCACAGGGCGCTGCGCTTCGCGTGCGAGGCGGACGGCCAGGTGCTGTACGCCGACGGGCCGGCCGGCGAGGTCCGCATCGCTTTCGACGCACTGCTGTGCGCGGTCGGTCGCACGCCGAATGTCGAGGGCTACGGCCTGGAGGAACTCGGCATCGGCCTGCGACCGGACCGGACGGTCGACACCGATGACTGTCTGGCAACGCTGTATCCGAACATCTACGCCAGCGGCGACGTGACCGGCCCGTTCCAGTTCACGCACACGGCGGCGCATCAGGCCTGGTATGCCGCGGTCAATGCGCTGTTCGGCCGTTTCCGGCGTTTTCGCGTCGATTATTCGGTCATTCCCCGGGCCACCTTCACCGAACCTGAAATCGCACGGGTCGGTCTGAACGAGAGCGAGGCGACAGCGCGCGGCATCGCGCACGAGGTAACGACCTACCCGCTCGACGACCTCGACCGCGCCATCACCGACGAGGTGGCCGGCGGCTTCATCAAGGTGCTGACGGTTCCGGGCAGCGACCGCATCCTCGGTGCGACCGTGGTCGGCGAACACGCCGGTGAAACGATAGGCGAATACGTGCTGGCAATGAAGAACGGCCTCGGTCTGAACAGGATTCTGGCCACCCTCCACATCTACCCGACGATGAACGAAGGCAACAAGTTCGCGGCCGGCGTCTGGAAGAAGGCGCACGCACCGCAGACGCTGCTGGCCTGGGCCGCCCGCTATCACGCATGGATGCGCAGATGACGCGCATCAGCATCGTCATGCCGGTACTGGACGAGTCGCCGACCGTCATCACGACGCTGACCGCGCTGCAGCCGCTGCGCGCTCAGGGCGTGGCAGTCGTCGTCGCCGACGGCGGCAGCCGTGACGACACCGTGACGCTCGCGCGGCC
>DATCUL010000172.1:0-3093 GCA_036567405.1 Methyloversatilis sp.
CTGTGGACGACCGGTCAAGTGCTGCCGCTGGCGCTGGCGGTACTGCTGTCCACCGCGGCAACCATACGGCTGACCGGTGCCTTCCATGAAGACGGCTGGGGCGATGTGTGCGACGGCTTCGGCGGCGGCTGGAGCCGCGAACAGATCCTGACGATCATGAAGGATTCGCGCATCGGCGCCTACGGCACGCTGGGCATCGTGCTGATGGTCGGTGGCAAGCTGATGGCGCTGTCGCAGCTGACGGTCACCACAGCGACGATCGCGCTGCTGGTCGCGCACCCGCTGTCGCGCATGCTGTCCACCGCGCTGATCTACGGCATGGACTACGCGCGCGACGAGGATCCGCAGGGGGTGTCGCGCGCCAAGCCACTGGCTCACCGCCTGTCGGGCGCCGAGATGGCGTGGGCGGCGACGTGCGGGCTGCTGCCGCTGGCGCTGCTGCCGGCCCTGCCTGCGCTGGCGGCAGCGGTCTGTGCCGGCGCGGTCACGCTGATCGCGGCACACCACTTCCGGCGACGCATCGGGGGCTATACCGGCGACTGCCTGGGCAGCGTGCAGCAGCTGTCCGAGCTGGCGATCTACATCGCGCTGAACCTGAAGTTCGGCGGCTGACCCGCCGACGTCAGCCGCGCAGCCGCGCGATCAGCCCGTCCAGCTGGTCGAGGTCGCTGAAGCGGATGGCCAGCTTGCCGGCACCGCGGGCGTTGGCATGGATGCCGACCGCAGCACCCAGCAGGTCCGACAATTCCTCTTCCAGCCGCGCCAGATCGCGCGACACCGGTGCCGCGCGCTTGCCGCCCTGCTCGGCCACGCCACCGTGCGCCACCAGCTTTTCAGTGTCGCGCACGGTCAGTCCCTGCGCCACGACGCGGTTGGCCAGCGCGATCTGGTCGGCGCGCGGCAGCGTCAGCAGCGCGCGCGCGTGCCCCATGTCGAGGTCGCCGGTGATCAGCTGTTCCTGCACCGGTTCGGCCAGCTGCAGCAGGCGCAGCAGATTGGTGGTGGCCGACCGCGAACGGCCGATCGCGGTCGCCGCCTGTTCGTGCGTCATGCCGAATTCGTCGATCAGCCGCTGCACGCCGGCCGCTTCTTCCAGCGGATTGAGGTTTTCGCGCTGGATGTTCTCGATCAGGCTCATCGCCAGCGCGGCTTCGTCGGCGATCTCGCGCACCAGCGCCGGCACCTCGGTCAGCCCGGCGATCTGCGCGGCGCGCCAGCGGCGTTCGCCAGCGATGATCTCGAAGCGGCCGCGCCCGACCTCGCGCACCAGGATGGGCTGCATGATGCCCTGCGAGCGGATCGACTCCGCCAGCTCTTCCAGCGACCCCGGATCCATGCGCGTGCGCGGCTGGTACTTGCCCGGCTGCAGCATGCCGACTTCCAGCGTACGCAGTTCGCCGGCATTGCCGGCCT
Source organism: Methyloversatilis sp. (assembly GCA_036567405.1). GTDB lineage: Bacteria > Pseudomonadota > Gammaproteobacteria > Burkholderiales > Rhodocyclaceae > Methyloversatilis. Next base: position 1,414 of record DATCUL010000172.1, read on the forward strand.
CGCCGGTATTCCCGGCCAGCAGGGCATCGAGCCCGCGGCCGAGGCCTTTCTGTTTGGGTGGGGTCATCTGGATACCTGTGTCTGGCCGCTGCTAGTAGTTCTTCACGCGCTCTATCATTTCCTGCGCGAACGCGGTGTAGGCCTGTGCGCCCTTGGCGCTCTTGTCGAACAGCACGCCGGGCACGCCGTAGCTCGGCGCTTCCGCCAGTCGCACGTTGCGCGGCACCACGGTGCGGAACACCTTGTCGCCGAAATGCGATTCGAGCTGGGCGGACACCTGCTGCGACAGCGTGCTGCGCGGGTCGAACATGACGCGCAGCAGGCCGATCACCTTCAGGTCGCGATTCAGGTTGGCATGCACCTTCTTGATCGTGTTGACCAGGTCGGACAGGCCTTCCAGCGCGTAGTACTCGCACTGCATCGGAATGACGACGCCATGCGCCGCACACAGGCCGTTCAGCGTGAGCAGGCTCAGGCTGGGCGGACAATCGATCAGCACGAAGTCGTAATCGGATGCGTGCTCTGCAATCGCCTTTTTCAAGCGATTTTCTCGATGTTCAAGCGCCACCAATTCGACTTCGGCGCCCGCCAGATCGCGGTTTGCAGGCAGTACGTCGAGACCGGCGTGCGGACTGCTGACGCGCGCGTCGGCCAGCGACGCGAGCCCGACCAGCACCTCGTAGACGCTGGCCTTCAGCGTGCGCTTGTCGACGCCGACGCCCATCGTGGCGTTGCCCTGGGGATCGAGGTCGACCAGCAGGGTGCGCTGGCCGGCCTGACCCAGCGCGGCGGCCAGATTGACCGTGGTGGTGGTCTTGCCGACCCCGCCCTTCTGGTTGGCAATGGCGAAGATGTGCGGCATGCGTCGCCTCAGGCCGCTGCCGGCGCGACGGCGCGCGCCAGCCACAGCAGGTGGCGCGCGCCTTCGACGCCGGGCACCTGCAGTTCTTCGGCGCGCACCAGCTTCCAGCCCGACGGAATGCCGCGCACCTCCTCGTCCGGATACACGCCCTTCATCGCCAGCATGTAGCCGTCCGGTTTCAGCAGGTGGCCGGCCACCTTGATGAAGTCGGCCAGATCGCCGAAGGCGCGGGAAATGACGAAGTCGCGCCCGGTGTCGAGCTGCACCGCCTCCGCGCGCGCGGTCTGCACGTCGAAATTGCCGAGGCCGAGATCGATGCGCACCTGCTGCTGGAACGAGGCCTTCTTGGAATTCGGCTCGATCGACAGCACGTCGAGATCGGCCCGGGCGATCGCCAGCGGAATGCCCGGCACGCCGCCGCCGGAGCCGATGTCCACCAGGCGGGCGCCGTCCGGTATGAAGCGCTGGACCGACAGCGCGTCGAGCAGGTGGTGGGTCAGCATGCGCGATTCCTCGCGTATCGCGGTCAGGTTGTACACCGCGTTCCACTTGGACATCAGTGCGATGTAGTTCAGCAGGCGAGTACGGGCCGCGCCGGAGAGCGGCAGGTCAAGCGCGGCGAGACCGGCGTCGAGTTCGGTTTGCAAGGTCATTGGCGGTTCAGTTCAAGCTGCTTCAAATCATTTTCTATCGGGTGCCGCGGCGGGCGCGTCACGCCGCGCTGGGCACCGCCTGCCGCTTCTTCAGATGCACCAGCAGCAGCGATATCGCCGCCGGCGTGATGCCCTGGATGCGCGAGGCCTGGCCCAGCGTTTCCG
>DATCUL010000173.1:0-3770 GCA_036567405.1 Methyloversatilis sp.
CGCGCCATGCCTCGCGCGCGCTGCTGGCGCGCGCTGCGTCGCCCGGGTCGATCATGCGGGGAAGTTTGTCCTTGGCGCTCATCTGATTGTACGTTGTCGGGTTGATAATCGCGGGCTGACCGAATATGGATCCCGCCATGCCCACGCTGCTGCTTGTCGATGGTTCGTCCTACCTGTACCGCGCCTTCCACGCCATGCCCGACCTGCGCAACGCGCAGGGCGAGCCGACCGGCGCACTGCGCGGTGTCATCAACATGCTAAGACGGCTGGCAGCCGACTACAAGGCGGATTACCGCGCCTGCGTGTTTGACGCCAAGGGTCCGACCTTCCGCGACGCATGGTACCCGGACTACAAGGGGCACCGCCCGCCGATGCCGGAAGACCTCGCGGCGCAGATCGCACCCATTCACGACGTGGTGCGCGCGCTGGGCTGGCCGCTGCTGATGCTCGAAGGCGTCGAGGCCGACGACGTGATCGGCACGCTGGCCCGGCACGCGACCGAACGCGGCATCGACTGCGTCATCTCGACCGGCGACAAGGATCTGGCGCAGCTGGTCAACAAGCATGTCACGCTGGTCAACACGATGAGCGAGGAAAAGCTCGACGAAGCCGGCGTGCTGGCCAAGTTCGGCGTCCCGCCGGCCGGCATCGTCGACTACCTCGCGCTGATCGGCGACAGCGTGGACAACGTGCCCGGCGTCGACAAGTGTGGTCCGAAGACCGCCGTGAAGTGGCTGCAGCAGTATGGCTCGCTCGACGAAATCGTCGCACATGCGGACGAGATCGGCGGCAAGGTCGGCGAGAACCTGCGCGCGCACCTCGATTTCCTGCCGCTGGCGCGCCGCCTGCTGACGGTGAAGTGCGACGTCGAACTGCCGCAGCCGCTCGAAGCACTGAGCTCCGACGGCGAAAACGCCGAGACGCTGCGCCCGCTGTACGAACGCTACGGTTTCCGCGGCCTGCTCGAAGAGCTGGCCAAGGGTGGCAGGAAGGCCGTCACCGCACCGCCGCCCGCGGCCGACGCAGCCCCCTCGACCGATCCGGAAGGCAGCCACCGCACGCACTATGAAACCCTCCTCGACCTGCCCGCCTTCGAGCGCTGGCTGGAGCAGCTGATGGCGGCTCAGGTGGTGTCGCTGGACACCGAGACGACCAGTCTGGAGCCGATGGAAGCGCAACTGGTCGGCATGAGCTTCGCGCTCGAGCCGGGCGTGGCTGCCTACCTGCCGCTGGCGCACTGCTATCCGGACGCGCCGGCGCAGCTGCCGCGCGACGAGGTGCTGGACAGGCTGCGCCCGTGGCTGGAATCGTCCGCGCACGGCAAGCTGGGCCAGAACCTAAAATACGACCGCCACGTGTTCACCAACCACGGCATCCGGCTGGCCGGCGTGGTCGATGACACGCTGCTCGAATCCTACGTGCTCGACGCCGACCGCAGCCACAACCTTGACGCGCTGGTCACGCGCCATCTCGGACTGAAGGTGATCAGCTACGACGAGGTGACCGGCAAGGGCGCGTCGCGCATCGGTTTCGATCAGGTCGCGATCGACCGCGCCACCGACTACGCAGCCGAGGATGCCGACGTCACGCTGCGCGTGCATCAGGTGCTGTCGCCGCGACTCGCGGCAGAGCCGAAGCTGCAGTCGGTGTATCGCGACATCGAACTGCCGGTGGCGGACATCCTGTTCGACATGGAACGCACCGGCGTGCTGCTCGACAGCCACTCGCTGGCAGCCCAGAGCAATGAACTCGGCCAGAAGATGATCGATCTGGAGAGCCGGGCGCATGCGGCGGCGAAGCAGCCGTTCAACATCAACTCGCCGAAGCAGCTGGCGGAAATCCTGTTCGAGCGCGAAAAACTGCCGGTGATCAAGAAGACGCCATCGGGTACGCCGTCGACCGACGAGGAGGTACTGTCGCAGCTGGCGCTCGACTACCCGCTGCCGGCGCTGATTCTCGAATACCGCGGCCTGGCCAAGCTCAAGGGCACCTATACCGACAAGCTGCCGCGCATGGTGCGCGCCGACACCGGCCGCGTACACACGAGCTTCAGCCAGGCGGTCGCGGTGACCGGCCGGCTGTCGTCGTCCGACCCCAATCTGCAGAACATCCCGGTACGCACCGCCGAGGGCCGGCGCATCCGTTCCGCCTTCATCGCCCCGCCGGGACATGTGCTGATCAGCGCCGACTATTCACAGATCGAACTGCGCATCATGGCCCACCTGTCGCAGGACGAACGCCTGCTGCAGGCTTTCGCTGCCGGCGAGGACGTGCACCGCGCCACCGCATCGGAAGTGTTCGGCGTGCCGCCGGCCGAGGTCAGCAGCGAACAGCGCCGTTACGCCAAGGTGATCAATTTCGGCCTGATCTACGGCATGAGCGCGCACGGCCTGGCAAAGAACCTCGACATCGAGCGCGCCGCGGCGCAGAGCTGGATCGACCGCTACTTCGCCCGCTACCCCGGCGTCGCCCGCTACATGGACGAGACGCGCGCACTCGCGCGCGAGCAGGGCTATGTCGAAACCGTGTTCGGCCGCCGGCTGCAGCTGCCGGAAATCCGCGCCAGTCAGGCGACCCGCCGGCAAGGCGCCGAGCGCGCCGCGATCAATGCGCCGATGCAGGGCACGGCAGCCGACCTGATCAAGCTGGCGATGATCTCGGTCGCCGGCTGGCTGAAGACCGAGCGGCTCGGCACGCGGCTGATCCTGCAGGTGCATGACGAACTGGTGCTCGAAGTACCGGACGCGGAAATCGGTCTGGTGCGCGAGCGGGTGCCCGCACTGATGGAAGGCGTGGCACAGCTGTCGGTGCCGCTGAAGGTCGACGCCGGCGTCGGACGCAACTGGGACGAGGCGCACTGAGCTGCCGTTCGGGACACGCACCGCACGGCGCCGACACCGCCGGCAACCGGACGCCGCGTACCGCGCCGATCCCGCCGGTACAGCGGAAATGAATCACTGCCGCCTACTCGCTGTTACACGTAGGCGATTGAAAAACCGTACTTTTACGGCACAATGCGCGTCCTTGAGACGCCTCGACCCGTAGTGCCGTGCAGACATCCGCAACAACACCGCCGGGAACGGCAGCCGATGCCACCGGCGCATCGTCGTCGCGCATCCCGTTTTTCGATGCGCTGAAGGCGATCGCCTCGCAACTCATTGTGCTGCATCACCTGATCGCCTACGGACCGATGTCCGAAGTTGCACGCCGCCATTTGCCGGGTCTGGTCGACTGGCTGTACTACGACGCGCGGATGTCGGTGCAGGTGTTTTTCGTGCTCGGTGGCTACCTGGCCGCGCGCGCGCTGGCTCCGGATCTGCTACCGCGCATACAGTCTCCGGCCGGCGCGATCTGGAAACGCTTCGGCCGGCTCGCGCTGCCCTGTTTCGCCGCGGTGCTGATCAGCGTCGCCTGCGCGGCCGTCGCGCGCATGTTGATCGATGATCCTTCCCTGCCAGCACCGCCGACACTGACCCAGTTGCTCGCACACGCACTGCTGCTGCACGACGTGCTCGGTTACGACGCCCTGTCAGCCGGCGTCTGGTACGTGGCGATCGACCTCCAGCTGTTTACGCTGATGGCAGTCCTGCTGTGGACGGCCCGTGTCGTACCCGGGCGGCTGCAGCCGGCAGCGGTGCTGCTGATGATGACGACCGCCGCCTCGGTTTCGCTCTACCTGATCAACCGCGATACCTCGTGGGACATCTACGCACCCTACTTCTTCGGCGTGTATGCGCTGGGTGCCGCCGCCTTCTGGACAACCGCACCCG
>DATCUL010000174.1:0-8663 GCA_036567405.1 Methyloversatilis sp.
CGCATCGCGCATCGCCAGCGTGCAGCGCACGCCGCTGCGCGCCTGCATTTCCTGCAGTTGCCACTCCACCGCCGCCCACAGCCCGAGGTGGTCGAGCACACCCGGACGCAGGTCGGTCAGGATGCGCCGCACCGCACCCAGCGCTTGCTGCGTCACCGCCATCATGGCGTCGGCCTTGCCGTCCAGCGCTGCGTCGTGGGCCAGCCGGGGCCGCAGCCAGTTCAGGTCGAACTGCAGTGCGGTCAGCGACGCGCCCAGTTCGTCGTGGATTTCGCGGGCGATGTGCGCGCGCTCGTCCTCGCGCACCTGCTGCAGGTGTGCCGACAGGCGCTGCAGCGCGCTGTGCGATTGCTGCAGCCGGGCGTTGGCCTGCGACAGCGCGGCCGTGCGTTCGGACACGCGCCGCTCGAGCTCGGCCTGATTGGCGCGCAGCACCGCTTCGGCCTGCTTGCGTTCGGTGATGTCGGCGAAGGTGACGACGGCGCCTACGATCTGCCCGGCGTCGCGGATCGGGTAGGACGTGTATTCGGCCGGAAAGGACGTGCCGTCGCGCCGCCACAGCACTTCCGACTCGATCCGCACGCCTTGCCCCTCCTGGAAGGCGCGGAAGATCGGGCACTCCTCAACCTCGTAGCAGCGGCCATCGGCGTGCGCGTGGTGGATCAGGTAGTGCATGTTGCGGCCGAGCACTTCGTCCGCGTCGAAGCCGATCAGATCGGCGCCGGCGCGGTTGATGAAGATGCAGCGCCCGCGCTGGTCGATGCCGTAGATGCCTTCGCCGGCCGATTCGAGCAGCATTTCGAGCTGGTGGCGCCAGGCAGCGTGATGCGACAGATGGTGCAGGTTGGCGAACACGGCGAGCCGGGGCGTGGAAACTGCTCCGGCCAGTGCATCAAGCGTGCCAAAGCCCGGTCGCGTCCGCGTCCCGCGCAGTGGCGCGGGTTTGCGGCGCGGCGCCCTCGGCGGTGGGCATGCACGGTGCAGGTGCGTGCCCCGATCCGGTGCATTCAGGCCGGTACGTCGCGCGCGCGCAGTGCGCCGTCGGTGTCGCTGGTTTCGATCAGACCCTGCTCTTCGTAGCGGCGCAGCTTGCGCCACAGCGAAACGCGGTCGATGCCGAGCAGGCGGGCCGCCAGTGCGCGGTTGCCGCCGACTTCGGCCAGCACGTCGAGGATGTAGGTGCGTTCCACGTTTTCCAGCGTGCGTATTTCGCCGCTAGCGCGTCCAGATGCTTCGCGGCCGGAACCGGCCGGAGACAGCCCCGCCGGCAGGTCGGCTTCGCCCAGCATCGGGCCGCCGGCCAGTGCGACCCCGCGCTCGATCAGGTTTTCCAGCTCGCGCACATTGCCCGGATAGTCGTAGGCGCGCAGCTTTGCCATCGCCGGCGGGGCGATGGCGGTGACGTCCTTGCCCATCGCCAGTGCGGCGCGGCGCAGGAACTGCTGCGCCAGCAGCGGAATGTCGTCGCGCCGCTCGCGCAGCGGCGGCAGTTGCAGCGTGACGACGTTGAGCCGGAAGTAGATGTCCTGCCGGAACTGGCCGGCCTCCACCGCGGCGCGCGGTTCGCGGTTGGTGGCGGCGAGGAAGCGCACGTCGGCGCGTACCGGTTCGGTGCCGCCGACGCGCAGGTATTCGCGCTCCTGCAGCAGCCGCAGCAGCTTGACCTGCATCGCGGCCGACATTTCGGTCACTTCGTCGAGGAACAGCGTGCCGCACTGCGCTGCCTCGACCAGTCCGCCACGCGCCTGCTGCGCGCCGGTGTAGGCGCCCTTTTCGTGGCCGAACAGTTCGTTGGCCAGCAGATCCTCGGTCAGCGCGCCGCAGTTGACCGCGACGAAGGGGCCGCCGGCGCGCCGGCTGTGCGCGTGCAGGTGGCGCGCCAGCAGTTCCTTGCCGGTGCCGGTTTCGCCGACGATCAGCACGTTGCAGTCGGTCGGTGCGACGCCGCGTGCGATGTCCAGGATGGCGCGCATGCCGTCGTCGCGCGTGATGATGCGTTCCTCGGCCGCCTGCTCGACCAGCTGGCGCAGCCGGTGGTTCTCGGCGCGCAGCTGTGCCTTGTCGGCAGCTTCGCGCACCAGCTTGCGCACCTCGCCCAGCCGGAACGGCTTGGATACGTAGTAGAAGGCGCCGGCACGCATCGCCTCGACCGCCGATTCGGTGGTGGCGAAGCCGGTCACCACCAGCACTTCCATGTCGGGCCAGGCCTCGCGCGCCCGGCGCAGCAGTTCGAGGCCGTCCATGCCGGGCATGCGCACGTCGGTCAGCAGCACCTCGAATTCGCGCTGGCGCAGCAGGTCCAGCGCCGCTTCGCCGTTGTCGGCGGTGGTGACCTCGAAGCCGTCGCGCCGGAGCGCGGTGGCCAGCCCCTCGCGGGCGACCGCCTCGTCGTCGACGAGCAGAACGTGCAGTGCGCTCATGCTTCCTCCTCCGCCGGTATCCACAGCGACGCGTGTCCCGCCGTCCGGCCCGTTGTCTATGCTTACCCGTCCGCCATGTTCGGCGGTGATTTCATGCACCACGAAAAGCCCAAGCCCGGAGCCCTTGCCGACCGGCTTGGTGGTGAAGAAGGGGTCGAACACGCGCTGCAGATTGCGCGGCGCGATGCCCGGCCCGTTGTCGCTGACCTCGATCACCGTGCCGCGGTCGCGCATGGCGCCGCTCACCACGATGCGCGGCGTGGTGGCCGTTTCGGCGCAGGCCTCGAGCGCGTTGCGGATCAGGTTCAGCAGTGCCTGCTGCATGCGCTGTCCGTCGGCGTTGATGTCCAGATCGGGCGGGATGTGCAGCGTCACCGATTCGCCGACGTCCGGCTGTTCGGCGCGCAGCAGCGCGACGGTTTCCTCGACCAGCGGTCGTACCGGCTGGCGCACCAGCGCGAAGTGGCTGTCGCGCGCGAAGGCGAGCAGGGTGCGCACGATGCGCTGCGCCCGCTGCACCTGGTCGTCGATCTGCTCGACGAAGGCCTTGAGCTGCGCCGGGTCCGCGCGCTCGGGTTCTTCGAGCAGCAACTGGGCGTTCAGCGAAATGTTGGAAAGCGGATTGTTCAGTTCGTGCGCCACGCCGGACAGCATGGTGCCGAGCGAGGCCAGCCGTGCGCTGCGCAGCACCGCCAGCTGGCGTTCTTCAAGATCGCCGAGCGCGCGGTTGAAGGCGCCGACCAGTGCGGCGATCTCGTCGTCGCGGTCGCGCGGCGTCAGGCGGGCCAGATTGCCGGTACCCACCCGCGCGAGATCGCTCTCGACTTCGCGCAGCGGTGCCACGACGCGCCGGGTGACCAGCTGGCCGATGCCCAGCACCAGCACGATGGCGGCGAGCATGATGGCGTACAGGCGCGACTCCTGGCCGGACAGTGCGTGTCGCATCGCCTCGCGCGCCTGGTCGGACAGGCGCTCGCTGTCCTCGAAGGCCTGCTTGCCGACTTCGGCCATGCGCTCCTCCAGCGGCGAAATCGGGTCCGTGGGTCCGATGCGGCGCTGCAGGCGGTCTTCCAGCAGATCACGCCAGTCGGACAGCGACTGCTCCAGTTCGTCGAGCGCGAAGCCGGGCGCGGCGCGGCGCATCAGTTCGCGGTCGCGGGTGAACATTTCGAGCGCCTCTTCTGCCTTGCCGACCGCGGATTTCAGCTCCGACGGCTTGCGCAGCAGCAGATAGTTCTTCTCGAACCGCCGTGCTTCGCGCATCACGTCGTGCATGGCAGTGACGTGATGTTCGTCGTCGACCCGCGACAGCAGGTTGCGCACCTGTTCCAGCGCCGCAAAGATCAGCAGCACGAACAGGCCGCCGAGCACGATGTAGCCGAGCAGGATCTTGGCGTGAAGGGAACGCGGAAGCAGTTTCATGAATTGCATTTTGCAACGTCGTGTTGCCGATTTCAACGTCAGCCAGCGTTGCGACACGGCATGCCTGATGCGGGTATTCAGCGTGTCGGTATCGGGATGCGTGGGGTTGCGATGCAAGGTGCAACGCAAGGCATCTTCTTGAACTGGGGGTGGAGTTAAAAGCATCTTATAATCAATTGCTTGTGATTTTTTCGGGTTGGCACAAGCCCTGCTAGGAATTTCATGCCAGCTCTGCAGCGGTGGTTTCGGTGGCTCCTCAATCGTCGCTGCGAGAAGGCTGCAATGGGGAAGCCGGTCATGCCTAGCGGACAGCACCGGCTCTTTTGGCGGCTCGCGAGCAATCGCGAGCCGCTTTTTTGTTGCGCGCCGGAGCGTTGTCTTCCGGCCAGAACGCAGTCTTGCTCGCGATGCGCTGCGCCGGCCGGCGCTTTCAAGGATAATTCGCGGCCTTGTCCCGCCTGCGTGCCACCGCATGACCGAACCCGCCGTTGCGCTGATCGAAGCGCGTGCGCTTGCCTGCGTGCGTGGCCGCGCACGCCTGTTTTCCGGGCTCGACTTCGCGCTGGCGCCCGGTGAGCTGATGCATGTGGCCGGCGCGAACGGCAGTGGCAAGACCAGCCTGCTGCGCATCCTGTGCGGACTGTCGGAACCGGAGTCGGGCGAAGTGCGCTGGCGCGGCGAGCCGGCCCGGCGCGTGTGCGATGACTGGCGCGACGGCCTGCTCTATCTCGGCCACCGCAATGCGGTGAAGGACGATTTCACGCCGTTGGAGAACCTGCGGGCCAGCGCCGCCATCGCCGGCGAAACAACCTCCGGGGACACGCTGCTGCGGGCGCTGGTCGATATTGGCCTGGGCGCGCGGCTCGATGTGCCGGCGCGCAGTCTGTCGCAGGGACAGCGCCGGCGCGTGGCGCTGGCGCGGCTGCTGGCCGACGTGCGCAGTGCGCTGTGGATTCTGGACGAGCCCTTCACCGCGCTCGACGTGCGCGCGGTCGGTACGCTGGCCGGCGCGATGTCGGCGCATCTGGCGCGCGGCGGTTCCATCATCTACACCACGCATCAGCCGGTGGACATCGATGCGCCGCGCCGACAGACGCTGAATCTGGACGATTTCTCATGCTGAGCGTATTCGTTTCGGTGGTGCGGCGCGACCTGCTGCTGGCCTGGCGCAGGCGCTCGGACGTGTTGACCGCGCTCGGCTTCTTCCTGCTGGTGACCAGCCTGTTTCCGCTCGGCGTCGGTCCCGAGCCCGACCAGTTGAGTCGCATCGCGGCCGGCGTGATGTGGGTCGCCGCGCTGCTGGCGACCCTGCTGTCGGTGCAGCGGTTGTTCGAATCCGACGAGGCCGATGGAACCCTTGAGCAGATGTTGCTGTCCGTGGAGCCTCTGGCGGTGATCGTGCTGGCCAAGGTCTGCGCCTACTGGCTGCTGACCGGTCTGCCGCTGGTGGTGATCGCGCCGCTGATCGCGCTGCAGTTCAACCTTTCGCCGGACGAGACGCTGATCGTGTGCGCGACGCTGCTGATCGGCACGCCGACGCTGTCGCTGCTCGGTGCCGTTGGCGCGTCGCTGACGCTGGGCCTGCGCGGTGGCGGCGCGCTGATTGCGCTGCTGGTGCTGCCGCTCTACGTGCCGCTGCTCATCTTCGGAGCCGGGGCGGTCGATGCCTGGCGCGCAGGCCTGGGGGTGCAGTCGCATCTGGCGCTGCTGGGTGCCTGTCTGCTCGTGGCTTTTGCCGTGTGTCCGCTGGCCAGCGCGGCCGCGCTGCGGATTGCGCAGGATTGATCTGACGCAGTCCGGGCCGGTCGGCGAGTCGTATAAACTGCCGCACTTGCTGCGTCCTCCGGGGCGCGATGCCGTCCGTTCTAGAGATGCACGGAACCCTTGCCCTGCCGCCGAGTAACCTGACCTTTGGCCAGCCCACATTCTGCTGATGTCTGACTCTCCGCTTTCCGCAGCACGCGTGCCGACCGCCGGCGTCAGCCTGTTCCACTACGCCAGTCCGCAGACCTTCTTCCCGCTTGCCGGCAAGCTGCTGTGGCCGTGCTGGATCGCGTCGCTGCTGCTGACCGTGGCAGGGCTGTACACCGCCTTCTTCGTGGCGCCGACCGATGCCACCCAGGGCGACAGCTACCGCATCATCTTCATCCATGTGCCGGCGGCCTGGATGTCCATGGTGATCTACATGGCCATGGCCTTCTGGTGCGCAGTCGGACTGGTGTTCAACACGCGGCTGTCCTTCATGATGTCGAGCGCGCTGGCGCCGACCGGCGCACTGTGGGCCTTCATCGCCTTGTGGACCGGCGCGCTGTGGGGCAAACCGACCTGGGGCACCTACTGGGTGTGGGACGCGCGGCTGACGTCGGAACTGATCCTGTTCTTCCTGTACTGCGGCTACATGGCGCTGCAGGCGGCGATCGACGATCCGCGCCGGGCCGATCGCGCGGGTGCGCTGATCGCCATCGTCGGCGCGATCAACGTGCCGATCATCTATTTTTCGGTGAAATGGTGGAACACCCTGCATCAGGGATCGTCTGTAAGCATGACGCAGTCGCCGACGATGGCGACCACGATGCTGACCGGCATGTTGCTGATGGCGCTGGCCGCGTGGGCGTACACCATAGGCGCGGCGCTGGTGCGCGTGCGCGCCATCATGATCGAACGCGAGCGGCACACCGACTGGGTGCGCCAGCTCTCGAACGCAGGAAGCAACGGAGACCTCAACGCATGAACTGGGAAAGCGCCGGCCAATTCTGGGCCATGGGCGGCTATGGATTCTTCGTCTGGAGTTCGTACGCGGTGACCGCAGTGCTGGTCGCGGCCGAACTGATTGCCCTGTCGCGCCGGATGCGTCGGGCGCGGGCACTGGCGGCGCGCGACCTCGCGCTCGAACGCATGGATTCCGGCAAGCGGGGGCGTACATGAAGGCCAGGCACAAACGCTTCGCGCTGATCGCCGCCGGCGTGGCTGCGCTGGCGGGCGCGGTGGCACTGGTGCTCACGCAGTTCCAGGACAATATGGTGTTCTTCTTCAGTCCCACCCAGGTCGCGGCACACGAGGCGCCGCAGGGCCGCACCTTCCGCATCGGAGGCATGGTGCTGGATGGCAGCCTGGAGCGCGGTGCCGACGGTACGTCGGTGAAATTCATCGTGACAGACACGGTCAATCGCATCCCGGTGACCTACAAGGGCGCGCTGCCCGACCTGTTCAAGGAAGGCAAGGGCGTCGTGGCTCAGGGCCGTCTGGGCGAGGATGGCGTGTTCGCGGCCAGCGAGGTACTGGCCAAGCACGACGAAAACTACATGCCACCCGAAGCCGCGCACGCGCTGGAACAGGCGAAGAAGGCGCAGGCAACCGTCGTCCATTGAAGTTCTGCGGCGCTGCCTGCCGTCCGTGAGGACGTGCGGGCGGTGACGCGCCCCGGAGGTATCCCGCACGATGTTTCCCGAACTCGGCAATTTTTCCCTTTCCATTGCGCTGGCGCTGGCGCTGCTGCTCGGCGTGATTCCGCTGTGCGGCGCGCAGCGCGGCGATACCCGCCTGATGTCGGCGGCCCGGCCGCTGACCCAGGGCGTGTTCGTGTTCATCGCGTTCGCGATGTTCTGCCAGATACAGTCGTTCGTGATGAACGACTTTTCGGTGCTGAACGTCGCGACCAACTCCAATTCGACGCTGCCGCTGCAGTACCGTGTCGCCGCCTCGTGGGGCAGCCATGAAGGTTCGATGCTGCTGTGGGTGTTCATGCTGTCGGTTTGGGCGCTCGCGGTCAGCGTGTTCTCGCGCCGCCTGCCGCTCGACATGGTGGCGCGCGTGCTGGCGGTGCTCGGCTGGGTGGCGGTCGGCTTCCTGACCTTCCTGCTGGCCAGTTCCAACCCGTTCGACCGGTTGCTGCCGGCCGCGGCCGATGGTCGCGATCTGAATCCGCTGCTGCAGGATCCGGGCATGATCTTCCACCCGCCGATGCTCTACATGGGCTATGTCGGCTTTTCGGTCGCCTTCGCCTTCGCCATCGCGGCGCTGATCGGTGGTCGGCTTGACGCGGCCTGGGCGCGCTGGTCGCGCCCGTGGACCACGATCGCCTGGATGTTCCTGACGCTGGGCATCGCGCTCGGCAGCTACTGGGCCTACTACGAACTGGGCTGGGGCGGCTGGTGGTTCTGGGACCCGGTCGAAAACGCGTCCTTCATGCCCTGGCTGGTCGGTACCGCGCTGATCCACTCGCTGGCGGTCACCGAGAAGCGCGGTGCCTTCAAGAGCTGGACGGTGCTGCTGGCGATCTTCGCTTTTTCGCTGTCGCTGCTCGGTACCTTCCTGGTGCGCTCCGGCGTGCTGACCTCGGTGCACGCCTTCGCCACCGATCCGGAACGCGGCGTCTTCATCCTCGCCCTGCTGGTGTTCGTGATCGGCGGCTCGCTGCTGCTGTTTGCCATCCGCGCGCCGTCGGTCGGTCTGGGTGGCGGTTTCGGGCTGCTGTCGCGCGAGACCACGCTGCTGTCGAACAACGTGCTGCTGGCGGTGGCAACCTCGGCTGTGCTGCTCGGCACGCTGTATCCGCTGTTCCTCGACGCATTGGGCATGGGCAAGATTTCGGTCGGTGCGCCTTATTTCAATGCGGTGTTCGTGCCGCTGATGACGCCGGTGACCTTCCTGATGGCGATCGGTCCCTTCGTGCGCTGGAAGAAGGACGAGGCGGCCGGCCTGACGCATCGGCTGCGCTGGGCTTTCGTCGTCAGCGTCGCCAGCACCGTGCTGATGATGTTCATGTCCGGGCGTTTCGACGCGATGCTGGGCCTGGGCAGCTTCATCGTGGTCTGGATCGTC
>DATCUL010000175.1:0-9127 GCA_036567405.1 Methyloversatilis sp.
CGTCTATCGTCAGGCGACCACATGCACCCCGCCACCGGTCGAACCGGAAGAGGCAGCGAGCAACGGAACCGGGGTACTGTCGCCGCGCGAGCACGACATCCTGCGCGGCATCGCACGCGGCGACAGCAACAAGCTGATCGCCCGCGATCTGGGCATTGCCGAAACCACGGTGAAGATCCACGTGCAGCACATCCTGCGCAAGCTCGGCGTCAGCTCCCGCGTGCAGGTGGCCGTGATCGCGGTCGAGCGCGGACTGGTCTGAATCCCTCGAAAGCGGCGTCGCCACGACGTCCAGCAGTCCTTTTTGCCGGCAATGACCGCGCGTCCCGCCTTGATCCCGCGCAACTTCCGCTGACTTTTCCGCCCCGGTAGTTCTTCCGAACGATGGCAGCGCCTCGGCCATCGTTCTTCCGCAGCACGCCCGCGCACCTGTCGAAGGATGTTGTCCCCCGCCACGTCTCCCTAAGATCGCCGCAACCATAAAGGGAGGATTGCGTCATGACCAGGAAGGGACAGGCTCTGTCGGTGCTGATCGTCAGCACCCTGGCATTCACCGTGTGTTTCATGGTGTGGATGATGTTCGGTGTGATCGGCATACCGATCAAGAAGGCACTCGATCTGAACGCCACGCAGTTCGGTCTGCTGACCGCGACGCCGGTTCTCACCGGCTCGCTGGTGCGGGTGCCGCTGGGCATCTGGACCGACCGCTACGGCGGCCGCATCGTGATGACGCTGCTGATGGCGACCACCGTGCCGGCGATCTGGATGATGGGTTACGCCACGCAGTACTGGCATTTCCTGTTGATCGGACTGTTCGTCGGCCTGGCTGGCGGCTCGTTCTCGGTCGGCACGCCCTATGTCGCACGCTGGTTTCCGAAGAACCAGCAGGGTTTCGCGATGGGCGTGTACGGCGCCGGCAATTCGGGCGCCGCGGTCAACAAGTTCGTCGCCCCGGCCCTGCTCGTGGCGTTCGGCTGGACCATGGTTCCGCACGTCTATGCGGCAATCATGCTGGGCACCGTCATCGTGTTCTGGCTGTTCAGCCACAGCGATCCGGCGCATCTGGTACCGAGCACGGTGAGCTTCAGCGACCAGCTCAAGGCACTCAAGGACCCGCGCGTGCTCAAGTACTGCCAGTACTACAGCATCGTGTTCGGCGGCTATGTCGCACTCAGCCTGTGGATGGTGCAGTACTACGTCGGGGAGTACGGGCTGGACATCCGTGCTGCAGCATTGCTGGCCGCCTGCTTCTCGCTACCGGGCGGCGTACTGCGCGCTGTTGGCGGCTGGCTCAGCGACAAGTTCGGCGCGCACGCCGTCACCTGGTGGGTGCTCTGGGTGAGCTGGATCTGCCTGTTCCTGCTCAGCTACCCGCAGACCGAATTCACCGTGGTGACGATCGAGGGCGCACGGACCTTCCACATCGGCCTGAACGTGTATGGCTTCACCGCCCTGATGTTCGTGCTCGGCATCAGCTGGGCGTTCGGCAAGGCCAGCGTGTTCAAGTACATCAGCAACGACTACCCGACCAACATCGGTGCGATCAGCGGCATCGTCGGTCTCGCCGGTGGTCTCGGCGGCTTCGTGCTGCCCATCCTGTTCGGCGCGCTGCTCGACCTGACAGGCATCCGCTCCAGCGCTTTCATGCTGATGTACGGCGTGGTGTGGGTGTCGCTGATCTGGATGTACTTCACCGAAGTCCGCAGCGCCCAGTTCATGGGCAAGGCCCCTCAGGCCGCCCGCAGCTGACCCCCATTTCAGAAGAGAGGATCATCATGAGCGCAACCGACAACAAGCCGGCCGCCGCCAGCAGCGGCGCCGACATCGCCGACTGGCGGCCCGAGGACGAACAGTTCTGGGCGTCCACCGGCAGCAAGATCGCCTACCGCAATCTGTGGATCTCGGTGCCTGCCCTGCTGTGCGGCTTCGCCGTCTGGGGGATGTGGGGCATCATCACCGTGCAGATGCTCAATCTGGGCTTTCCGTTCACCCAGCCCCAGCTGTTCACGCTGACCGCCATCGCCGGCATCGCCGGCGCGACGATGCGCATCCCGGCGTCGTTCCTGATCCGCCTGGCAGGCGGACGCAACACCATCTTCCTGACCACCGCGATGCTGCTGGCTCCGGCCATCGGCACCGGCATCGCGCTGCAGCACAAGGAGTGGCCGCTGTGGGCCTTTCAGCTGATGGCGCTGTGGTCGGGCGTGGGCGGCGGTAACTTCGCCAGTTCGATGTCCAACATCAGCACCTTCTTTCCGAAGCGGCTGCAAGGCACCGCACTCGGCCTGAATGCGGGACTCGGCAACTTCGGCGTGACGACGATGCAGATCGTCATTCCGCTGGTGATGACGGTGAGCCTGTTCGGCGCGGTCGGTGGAGAACCGATGACGCTGGTGAAGGACAGCGGATGGATCTTCGGCAAGATCGCGGCGGGCACGCCGACCTGGATCCAGAACGCCGGTTTCGCCTGGGTGCTGTCCCTGGTCCCGCTGTCCATCCTGTGCTGGTTCGGCATGAACAACCTGAAGACAGTGTCGCCTGAGGCCGGCTCGCCGATCGCGGCATTCGCGAAGATCACCTATCTGTACACGCTGGCCTTCGTGCCGGCGATCTTCATGCTCTACCTGTACCTGCCGGCGCCGACCGGCCTGGGCATCCTCAACATGTGGGTGGCCATTCCGCTCGACATCATCAGCGCGCTGCTGATGATGCGGATCGCGGCCTTCGGCTCGATGAAGGAGAACGTCGCCAAGCAGTTCGCCATCTTCGGCAACAAGCACACCTGGTCGATGACCGCGCTGTACATCGTGACCTTCGGCTCCTTCATCGGCTTCTCGATGGCGCTGCCGCTGTCGATGAAGGTGATCTTCGGCGTCAGTCACGTGCCCGATGCGGCCGGCGTCATGCAGCACACGCTGAACAACCCGAACGCGCCGACCATCCTCGCCTACGCCTGGATCGGCCCCTTCGTCGGCGCCGCGGTACGCCCGATCGGCGGCTGGATATCCGACAAGGTCGGCGGCTCCATCGTCACGCAGATCATTTCGGCAGTGATGGTCGTCGCCTCGGTCGCGGTGGGCTACGTGATGATGCAGGCCTACGCTTCGGCGACGCCCGAGCAGTATTTCCCGGCCTTCCTCAGCCTGTTCATCGTGCTGTTCGCCGCAAGCGGCATCGGCAACGGCTCCACCTTCCGCACCATCGGCGTCATCTTCGACCGCCAGCAGGCCGGCCCGGTACTGGGCTGGACCTCTGCCATCGCCGCCTACGGTGCCTTCATCGCCCCGGTGGTGATCGGCGAACAGATCAAGGCCGGCACACCGCAGATCGCGATGTACGGCTTTGCCGTGTTCTACGCGGTCTGCCTCGTACTCAACTGGTGGTTCTACCTGCGCGCCAACGCGTACGTGAAGAACCCCTGATCAGCACCTCATCCGAACGTTTCACGGAGAACGCACATGAGCCATTTTCTCGACCGACTGAGTCACTTCTCGAACCCGAAGGAAAGCTTCGCCGGTGACCACGGCGTCACCACCGGCGAGGACCGCAGCTGGGAAGACGCCTACCGCGACCGCTGGGCACACGACAAGATCGTGCGCTCGACGCACGGTGTGAACTGCACCGGTTCCTGTTCCTGGAAGATCTACGTCAAGGGCGGCATCGTCACCTGGGAAACGCAGCAGACCGACTACCCGCGCACGCGCTGGGACATGCCCAACCACGAGCCGCGCGGCTGCGCCCGCGGCGCCAGCTACAGCTGGTACCTGTACAGCGCCAACCGCGTGAAATATCCGATGGTGCGCGGTCGCCTGCTCAAGACATGGCGCGAAGCACGCCTGAAGCACGGCCCAGTGGAAGCCTGGGCGTCGATCGTCGAGAACGACGCCAAGCGGCGCGACTACCAGCAGGTGCGCGGCCTCGGCGGCTTCGTCCGCTCAAGCTGGGACGAAGTGAACGAGCTGGTTGCCGCCGCCAACGTCTACACCATCAAGCAGCACGGACCGGACCGCATCATCGGCTTCTCGCCCATCCCGGCGATGTCGATGATCAGCTATGCCGCGGGCAGCCGCTACCTGAGCCTGATCGGTGGCGTCTGCATGAGCTTCTACGACTGGTACTGCGACCTGCCCCCTTCGAGCCCGCAGATCTGGGGCGAGCAGACCGACGTGCCGGAATCGGCCGACTGGTACAACTCGACTTACATCATCGCCTGGGGCTCGAACGTACCGCAGACGCGTACGCCGGACGCGCATTTCTTCACCGAGGTGCGCTACAAGGGCGCGAAAACCGTGGCCGTCACGCCGGACTATTCCGAAGTCGCCAAGCTGGCCGACATCTGGATGAAGCCCAAGCAGGGTACCGACGCCGCAGTGGCCATGGCCATGGGCCACGTCATCCTGAAGGAGTTCTACTTCCCGGACAATTGCGAACGCAGCGCCTACTTCGACGACTACGTGCGCCGCTACACCGACATGCCGATGCTGGTGATGCTCAAGGAGCACACGCTGCCGAGCGGTGAAGTGGTGATGGTGCCGGACCGCTACGTGCGCGCATCGGACTTCAACGGCAAGCTCGGCCAGGCCAACAACCCCGAGTGGAAGACGGTTGCGTTCGACGACACCGGCAAGATCGTGCTGCCGAATGGCGCCATCGGTTTCCGCTGGGGCCCGGACGGACGCGCCGACGAAGGCCAGTGGAACCTCGACGCCAAGGAAGCGCGCCACGGCCAGGCCGTCAAGCTCAAGCTGTCGGTCTTGGAAGGCGAAGCCCCGAGCAGCGAAACCGCCAGGGTCGGCTTCCCCTACTTCGGCGGCATCGACAGCGAGCACTTCCCGAACAACAAGCAGACGGATGTGCTGGTGCGCACCGTGCCGGTCCAGCGTATCTCGCTCGGCAAGGCCGGCGAAAAGCGCGACGCGCTGGTCGCCACGGTATTCGACCTGCAGGTCGCCAACTACGGCGTGGCCCGCGGCCTGCCCGGCGAACTGGCGGCAAAGGATTTCGACGACGACACGCCCTACACGCCGGCCTGGCAGGAAAGCATCACCGGCACGCCGCGCGCGCAGCTGATCACGGTGGCCCGACAGTTCGCCGAGAACGCGCACAAGACCCACGGCAAGTCGATGGTCATCATCGGTGCCGCGATGAACCACTGGTACCACTGCGACATGAACTACCGCGGCGTCATCAACGTGCTGATGATGTGCGGCTGCATCGGCCAGAGCGGCGGCGGCTGGGCGCACTACGTGGGCCAGGAGAAGCTCCGTCCGCAGACCGGCTGGACCGCGCTCGCGTTCGCGCTGGACTGGATCCGTCCGCCGCGGCAGATGAACAGCACCAGCTTCTTCTATGCGCACACCGACCAGTGGCGCTACGAAAAGCTGGGCATGGAAGAGGTGATCTCGCCGCTGGCCGACAAGACAAAGTACGGCGGCAGCATGATCGACTACAACGTGCGCGCCGAGCGCATGGGTTGGCTGCCGTCCGCGCCGCAGCTGCAGACGAACCCGCTGCAGGTGGTGCGCGATGCCTCCGCGGCCGGCTTCGACCCGAAGGATTACGCGGTCAAGAGTCTGAAGGACGGCACGCTGAAGATGAGCTGCACCGACCCGGACCACCCCGACAACTGGCCACGCAACATGTTCGTGTGGCGCTCCAACATCCTCGGTTCGTCGGGCAAGGGTCACGAGTATTTCCTCAAGCACCTGCTGGGCACCAGCAACGGTGTGCAGGGCAAGGACCTGGGTGCCGAAGAAGCCAAGCCGACCGAAGTCGTCTGGCATGACAAGGCGCCCGAAGGCAAGCTCGACCTGCTGGTCACGCTCGACTTCCGCATGAGCACGACCTGCCTGTATTCCGACATCGTGCTGCCGACCGCGACCTGGTACGAGAAGAACGACCTCAACACCAGCGACATGCACCCCTTCATCCACCCGCTGTCGACGGCGGCGGACCCGGCCTGGCAGGCACGCAGCGACTGGGAAATCTACAAGGGCTTCGCCCGCAAGTTCAGCGAAGTGTGCGTCGGCCACCTCGGTGTCGAGCGCGAGCTGGTGCTGTCTCCACTGATGCACGACAGCCCGTCGGAACTGGCGCAGCCCTTCGAAGTGCAGGACTGGAAGCGCGGCGAATGCGATCTGGTTCCCGGCAAGACGGCGCCGAGCATGGTCGTTGTCGAGCGCGACTACCCGAACGTCTACAAGCGCTTCACCGCACTCGGCCCGCTGATGAACAAGGTCGGCAACGGTGGCAAGGGCATCGCCTGGAACACGCAGACCGAAGTCAGGCAGCTGGGCGAACTCAACGGTCTGGTGACCGCCGAGGGCGTGACCTGCGGCATGCCGAAGATCGAGACGGACATCGACGCGGCCGAAGTCGTGCTGCAGCTGGCACCGGAAACCAACGGCCACGTTGCGGTGAAGGCATGGCAGGCGCTGGGCAAGCAGACCGGACGCGATCACGAGCATCTGGCGCTGTATCGCGAGGACGAGAAGATCCGCTTCCGCGACATCCAGGCGCAGCCGCGCAAGATCATTTCCAGCCCGACCTGGAGCGGCATCGAGTCCGAAACCGTGTCGTACAACGCCGGCTACACCAATGTGCACGAGTACATCCCGTGGCGCACGCTGACCGGCCGCCAGCAGTTCTACATGGACCACCCGTGGATGATCGCCTTCGGCGAGGGCTTCTCCAGCTACCGTCCGCCGGTCGACCTGAAGACCACCGCCGGCATCCACAACATCAAGCCGAACGGCAATCCGGAGATCGCGCTCAACTTCATCACGCCGCACCAGAAGTGGGGCATCCACTCGACCTACACCGACAACCTGCTGATGCTCACGCTGAGCCGCGGCGGTCCCTGCGTGTGGATGAGCGAGGACGACGCGAAGCGCGCCGGCATCGTCGATAACGACTGGATCGAACTGTTCAACGTCAACGGTGCGATCGCGGCGCGTGCCGTGGTCAGCCAGCGGGTCAATCCGGGCATGGTGCTGATGTACCACGCACAGGAAAAGATCGTGAATACCCCGGGGTCGGAAATCACCGGCGCTCGCGGCGGCATCCACAACTCGGTCACCCGCATCGTGCTCAAGCCCACGCACATGATCGGCGGCTACGCGCAGTTCAGCTACGGCTTCAACTACTACGGAACCATCGGTACCAACCGCGACGAATTCGTGGTGGTACGCAAGATGAAGCGCATCGACTGGCTCGACAACGAAGCCTCGACCGCCGACACGACTCACGCCTGAGGATACTGATCATGAAAATACGCGCTCAGATCGGCATGGTGCTCAACCTCGACAAGTGCATCGGTTGCCACACCTGTTCGGTCACCTGCAAGAACGTGTGGACCAGCCGCCCCGGCATGGAATACGCGTGGTTCAACAACGTCGAAACCAAGCCCGGCATCGGCTACCCGAAAGAATGGGAAAACCAGGACAAGTGGCAGGGTGGCTGGGCACGCAAGGCCGACGGCTCGATCGCACCGCGCCAGGGCGGCAAGTGGCAGCTTCTGATGAAGATCTTCGCCAACCCGCACCTGCCGGAAATCGACGACTACTACGAACCTTTCACCTTCGACTACGACCACCTGCAGTCGGCACCGGAAATGAAGGCTGCGCCGACCGCACGGCCGCGCAGCCTGATCACCGGCAAGCGGATGGAGAAGATCGAGTGGGGTCCGAACTGGGAAGAAATTCTCGGCGGCGAATTCAGCAAGCGCTCGAAGGACAAGAACTTCGACGAGGTGCAGAAGGACATCTACGGCCAGTTCGAGAACACCTTCATGATGTACCTGCCGCGGCTGTGCGAGCACTGCCTGAATCCGGCCTGCGTCGCCTCCTGCCCGTCCGGCTCGATCTACAAGCGCGAAGAGGATGGCATCGTGCTGATCGACCAGGACAAGTGCCGCGGCTGGCGCATGTGCGTCAGCGGCTGCCCGTACAAGAAGATCTACTACAACTGGAAGTCGGGCAAGGCCGAGAAGTGCATCTTCTGCTACCCGCGCATCGAGGCGGGCCAGCCGACCGTGTGTTCTGAAACCTGCGTCGGCCGCATCCGCTACCTCGGCGTGCTGCTGTATGACGCCGACCGCATCAAGGAAGCGGCGTCGGTCGAACACGATCGCGACCTGTATCAGGCGCAGCTCGACATCTTCCTCGATCCGAACGATCCCAAGGTGATCGAGCAAGCACGTGCCGACGGCATACCGGATGCCTGGATGGAATCGGCCCGCCGCAGCCCGGTCTACAAGATGGCGGTCGAATGGAAGGTGGCACTGCCGCTGCACCCGGAATACCGCACGCTGCCCATGGTCTGGTACGTGCCGCCGCTGTCGCCGATCACCGCCGCAGCCAATGCCGGCCAGGTCGGCATCAATGGCGAGATTCCGGATGTGAACCAGCTGCGCATTCCGGTCAAATACCTCGCCAACCTGCTGACGGCCGGCGACACCCAGCCAGTGGTGCGCGCACTCGAACGCATGCTCGCGATGCGCGCCTTCCAGCGCGGCAAGCATGTCGATGGCCAGACCAACCTGGCGGCGCTGAAGCAGGTCGGCCTGACCCAGGCCGAGGTCGAGGACATGTACCACGTGATGGCGATCGCCAACTACGAGGACCGCTTCGTCATTCCGACCGCCCACCGCGAATACGCCGAAAACGCGTTCGACGTGCGTGGTGGCTGCGGCTTCTCGTTCGGCAACGGCTGTTCCGAAGGCAGTTCCGACACCAGCCTGTTCGGCGGCTCGAAGCGGCGCACGATTCCGATCAAGGCGGTGGTCTGATCATGGGATTCCTCAACAACACCTCCACCGGCCGCATCGCTCACACGCTGCGCGTGGCCGCGCACCTGCTGTCCTACCCGGACGACACGCTGCGCCGGCACCTGCCCGAACTGCGCGAAGCGCTGCACGCCGAAGGCATGCTGTCGCCATCGCGTCAGGCCGAACTCGACGCGCTGATCGAAACGCTTGCCCGGTCCGATGCACTGGACTGCGAAGCAGCCTACGTCGAGCTGTTCGACCGTGGCCGGCGCACCTCGCTGCACCTGTTCGAGCACGTTCACGGCGATTCGCGTGACCGTGGCCCGGCCATGATCGATCTGGCGCAGACCTACGAGAAGG
>DATCUL010000176.1:0-7863 GCA_036567405.1 Methyloversatilis sp.
CGGCCAGCGCCTGCCGCACGGCGCGCGCGCCCGCTTCGGACAAGGCCTCGGCGGGCAACGCATCGTCGCCCAGCATGCCAGGCCAGCGCAGCACCTCGGCCACCGACAGCGATGCCGCCTGCGGCAGCGCCGCCCGCACACTGGCGTCGAGCGCTACCAGCTGCGCCAGCAGCGGCGCACTGAGCGCGAGTTCGCGCGTGCTTTCACCGGTTGTCTGCAGGCCGGCACGGCAATCCACCTTGCCGCGCGACAGCGCGCCGGTGATCTGTTCGCGCAGCAGTGGTTCGATCACTCGCAGTTCGTCGGGCAGCCGGAAGTGCACATCGAGGAAACGAGAATTCACAGTCCGCAGCTCAAGATTGAGCGTTGCCTGGCCGACAGCAACTGCAGCCGTCGCAAAACCCGTCATGCTGTGTATGCTGCCCACGCAGATTCCCCTACATGATTGTCAATCAGGATTGCGCGATATCCGCCTGACCGCCCGAACCGCGGCCAGCTTTACAGCCCGCGGCCAAACGCCCAGAATCGCGCCCAAACAAGGATCATAGCGGCCCGCAGAATGCCCCCACAAGTCAATTGCGCCCTGCCGGCGGGCTTCGAACTCGATCAGTACCGCATCCACAGCCAACTGAGTCTGGGTGGGTTCTCGATTGTCTATCTCGCGCATGACCGCGACGGCACACCGGTCGCAATCAAGGAATACCTGCCCAACGCACTCGCACTGCGCGAGGAAGGGCATACCAAACCGACCATCCCCGAAGAGTATCTGCCGGCCTTCCGCTACGGCATGAAGTGCTTTTTCGAGGAAGGCCGCGCGCTGGCCGGTCTGAATCACCCGAACATCGTGCGCGTGCTGAACTTCTTCCGCGCCAACGAGACCGTATACATGGTGATGCAGTACGAGCGCGGCCGTACGCTGCAGGACTACATCACCAAGCGGCGCGGTGAAATCCGCGAAAGCTTCATCCGCTATGTCTTCACGCGGCTGCTCAACGGACTGCGCGAAGTGCACGCACACAAGCTGCTGCATCTGGACCTGAAGCCGTCGAACATCTACCTGCGCAACAACGGCTCTCCGGTGCTGATCGATTTCGGTGCCGCGCGCACTACCCTGATGGCCGACACACCGATGCTCAAGCCGATGTACACCCCGGGTTTCGCCGCCCCAGAGCACTACCGCAACCGCGATCTGCTCGGCCCGTGGAGCGACATCTACAGCGTCGGCGCCAGCATGTACGCCTGCCTTTCGGGCGGCCCGCCGCAGGCCGCCGACCAGCGACTCGAGAATGACAGTGTGATCCGCGCCGCCGAGCGCTGGATCGGCCAGTACTCGCCGCAACTGCTCGAAACCATAGACTGGTGCATGGAACTCAATCACCTGAAGCGGCCGCAGAGCGTGTTCGCGCTGCAGAAGGCGCTCGCCACGTGGGACCGCAACGAGGAATCAGGCATGGCCGCACCGGCCGCAAACCCCGAAAACAACTGGCTGGGCCGCATGCGTGCCCGCCTGAGCGCGCTGGTGGGCAAATGAGATTCACGATCTTCCAGGAAAGCCGCGTCGGGCGCCGCAAGTCCAATCAGGACCGCATGGCCTACTCGTATTCGCGCGACGCGCTGCTGATGGTCGTGGCCGACGGCATGGGCGGGCACCTGCAGGGCGAGGTGGCGGCGCAGATCGCCGTCCAGTACCTGGTCGAGTCCTTCCAGCGCGAGGCCAAACCACGTCTGAACGACCCCTTCCTGTTCCTGTCGCGCGGCCTGACCAACGCGCACTGCGCCATCCTCGACTATGCGGACGAACGCGACATCGAGGACGGCCCGCGCACCACCTGCGTCGCCTGCGTGATCCAGGATTCGGTTGCCTACTGGGCTCATGCCGGCGATTCGCGGTTGTATGTGCTGCGCGCCGGCCACGTGATGGCGCAGACACGCGACCACTCGCGCGTGCAGCGAATGATCGACCGCGGCCTGCTCGACGAGGACGGTGCGATGACCCACCCGCATCGCAACCGCATCTACAGCTGCCTCGGCGGCCCGATCGCACCGCAGATCGAGTATTCGCGCAAGACGCCGCTGCTGGCCGGCGACACGATCTTCCTGTGCAGCGACGGCGTTTGGGGGCCTCTGGGCAACGAAACGCTGCTCAAGCTGTTCGACGACACGCAGGTGATGCAGGCCGTGCCGCGCGTCATGGATCACGCCGAGACCGCCGGTGGCGATACCTGCGACAACCTGACCATGATCGCGCTGAACTGGCATGACAGCTACGCCGAAGAACCGCGCGGCTCGGTGACCACCAAAACCCTGCCGCTGGACCGCCACACCACCGTGCTCGAAGGCTTCGGCGACCGGGTTCCGAGCCGCGAGGACTGGGACGAATCGGCGATCGAGGCGGCCATTTCCGAAATCAATTCCGCCATCAACAAATATTCCAAAGGACAGTGACAGTGACCCGACCCAGTGGCCGCAGGCCCGATCAGGCACGCGCCTTGCGCATCACCCGCAACTTCACGCGCCACGCCGAAGGCTCGGTGCTGATCGAGGTCGGCGACACGCATGTGCTATGCACCGCCAGCGTCGAGGAAAGCCTGCCGCCCTTTCTGCGCGGCAAGGGCCAGGGCTGGGTCACCGCCGAGTACGGCATGCTGCCGCGCTCGACGCACACGCGCAGCGCGCGCGAAGCCGCCAAGGGCAAGCAGAGCGGCCGCACCCAGGAGATCCAGCGTCTGATCGGGCGCAGCCTGCGCTCGGTCACCGACCTGGTCGCGCTGGGCGAACGCCAGATCACGATCGACTGCGATGTGCTGCAGGCCGACGGCGGCACGCGCTGCGCGTCCATCACCGGCGCCTGCGTGGCGCTGCACGACGCGCTGACCGGCCTGGTGAACAAGGAACTGATCCCGCACAACCCGCTGCGCGAACTGGTGGCGGCGGTATCGGTCGGCATCTTCGAAGGCACGCCGGTGCTCGATCTGGACTACCCGGAGGATTCCGGCTGCGACACCGACATGAATGTCGTCATGACCGCCAGCGGTGGCCTGTGCGAAGTGCAGGGCACGGCCGAAGGCGCGCCCTTTTCGCGCCATGAACTCAATGCGCTGATGGACATGGCGCAGGCTGGCATCGACGGCCTGATCGCCGCCCAGCGCCGGGCGCTGGGACTGCCATGAAGATCGAACGCCTGGTGCTCGCCAGCAACAACGCCGGCAAGCTGCGCGAACTGTCGGCCATGCTGGCGCCGCTCGGCATCGAGGTGGTGACGCAGTCCTCGCTCGGCGTGGCCGAGGCCGAGGAGCCCCACATCACCTTCGTCGAGAACGCGCTGGCCAAGGCACGCCATGCCTCGGCCGAAACCGGCCTGCCGGCACTGGCCGACGACTCCGGTCTGTGCGTGGCTGCGCTCGGCGGCAAACCGGGCGTGCTGTCGGCGCGCTACGCCGGCGAACCGAAGTCCGACTTCGCCAACAATGCCCGGCTGATCGCCGACCTGCACGGCATCGAGGACCGCCGCGCGCATTTCTACTCGGTCATCGTACTGGTGCGTTCGGCCGACGACCCGCAGCCGCTGATCGCCGACGGCGAGTGGCACGGCGAAATCGTCGAGACGCCGCGCGGCGAGGGCGGCTTCGGTTACGACCCGCACTTCTTCGTGCCGTCGCTCGAACAGACCGCGGCCGAACTGGCACCGGAGCTGAAGAACACGCTGTCGCACCGCGCCGCCGCCATGCGCCACCTGCTGGCGCGGCTGCAGGCACTGGCCGCCGGATGAGCCGCATCATCCCGCTGATGCCCGCCCGGTCCGTGCGCCCGGCGGGCAGCGGCGAGGCCACGCTGCAATTCACCACACCGCCGCCGCTGGCGCTGTACATCCACTTCCCGTGGTGCGTGCGCAAGTGCCCCTACTGCGACTTCAACTCACACGCGGTGCGCGACGGCATCCCCGAAGACGCCTACATCGCGGCGCTGATCGCCGACCTCGAACATTCGCTGCCCGACATCTGGGGCCGGCGCGTGCACACCGTCTTCTTCGGTGGCGGCACACCCAGCCTGATGACGCCGGACGCGCTCGACCACCTGCTGACCGCAGTGCGCGCCCGCGTGCAGCTGTTGCCGGAAGCCGAAATCACGCTCGAAGCCAATCCCGGCACGGTCGAAGCCGGGCGCTTCGCAGGCTTCCGCGATGCCGGCGTGAACCGCCTGTCGATCGGCGTACAGAGCTTCAACGACCGCCATCTCGAAGCGCTCGGCCGCATCCACGACGCAGCCGATGCGCAGCGCGCGATCGAACTGGCGCAGCGCACCTTCGAGCGCGTGAACCTCGACCTGATGTACGCGCTGCCCCGGCAGACCCTGGCCGAGGCGATGCAGGATCTGGACAGCGCGCTGGCCACCGGCGTCAGCCACCTGTCCTGCTATCACCTGACGCTGGAACCGAACACGCCGTTCGCCGCGCGCCCGCCCGAACTGCCGGACGATGACGCATCAGCCGACATGCAGGAGGCGATCGAGGAGCGCCTGGCCAACGCGGGTTTCGTGCATTACGAAACGTCAGCCTTCGCCAAACCGGGGCAGCAGTGCCTGCACAACCTCAACTACTGGCAGTTCGGCGACTACCTGGGCATAGGCGCCGGCGCGCACGGCAAGTTGAGCTTCCACGACCGGGTGCGGCGCGACATGCGGCACAAGCACCCCGGCGCCTATCTCGAAGGCGCGGCGCGCGGCGACTTCGTGCAGGAGTCGCGCAAGGTCGGCATGGCGGAACTGCCGTTCGAATTCATGATGAACGCGGCGCGGCTGAACGACGGCTTCCACATCGATCTGTTCGCACGCCACACCGGACTCGCGCTGGATCAACTCATGCCGCGCCTTCTCGAGGCACGCGAGGCCGGGCTGCTGGAACTGGAAAGCGGCCGGGTGAAACCGACGCTGCAGGGACGGCGCTTCCTGAACGAACTGCTGCAGCGCTTTCTTGACTGAGGCTCGCAAATGCCAGGAGCCGGTTTCCTGTGGCGAGCACCGCTCGCGATCGGGCGCCCAAACAACCGCCTGCGATCATTAGAGGCCGTATCGCGAGCGGTGCTCGCTGCAAGGGCGCGGCAGACTACCGACAGCCGGCGCTCAGCCCTTGCGCCGGAAGATCACATCCCACACGCCATGGCCCAGCCTGAGGCCGCGCGCCTCGAACTTGGTCAGCGGGCGGTAGTCGGGGCGCTGCGCGAAACCGTCGGCGGTGTTTTCCAGCAGCGGTTCCGCACTCAGCACGTCCAGCATCTGCTGGCCGTAGTCCTCGATGTCGGTCGCGCAATGCAGATAGCCGCCCGGCGCCAGCTTGGCCGCAAGCTGCGCCACCAGCGGCGGCTGGATCAGCCGCCGCTTCAGGTGACGCTTCTTCGGCCACGGATCGGGAAAGTAGACGTGCACGCCGGCCAGCGAACCATCGGGAATCATGTCGCGCAGCACTTCAACCGCGTCATGCTGGATCACCCGGATGTTGGCCAATCCCTGCTCGGCGATCAGCTTGAGCAGCGAACCGACCCCGGGGCCGTGCACCTCGATGCCGATGAAGTCGGTGTCCGGCCGTGCGGCCGCGATCTCGGCCGTGGTGAACCCCATGCCGAAACCGATCTCCAGCACCAGCGGCGCACGTCGACCGAACACGGCAGCGGCGTCCAGCGGCTGCGCGGCGTACGGGATGCCCCAGCGCGGCATGCCTTCCTCGATGTTGCGCGTCTGTGCCGGCGACATCCGGCCCTGGCGCAGCACGTAGCTGCGGATGTGACGGTGCTGGCGCACGTCGTCGGCGCCTTCCGCGTCATCGACGGAGTCGGGCGTGTGTTCTTCGTTCATCAAGAAAGTCCTGCTGCGCGACGCATCCGGGCGCGTGGAAGGGAAAGTCAGCCGGTGATCAGGCCGGAAGTCGGCGAACTGGGCGAACCGCTGTACAGCTTGCGCGGCATCCGCCCGGCGAGGAAGGCTTCGCGGCCGGCCTCGACCGCCTTTCTCATTGCGCCGGCCATCAGCACCGGGTTCTGCGCCCTGGCGATCGCAGTGTTCATCAGCACCCCGTCGCAGCCGAGTTCCATCGCGATGGCCGCGTCCGACGCAGTGCCGACGCCGGCATCGACGATGACCGGGACGCGGGCGTTGTCGATGATCAGGCGCAGGTTCCACGGATTCAGGATGCCCATGCCGGAACCGATCAGGCTGGCCAGCGGCATCACCGCAACGCAGCCGATCTCTTCCAACCGCCTGGCCATGATCGGGTCGTCCGAGCAATACACCATCACGTCGAAGCCGTCACGCACCAGGGTTTCGGCGGCAACCAGCGTCTGCTGCATGTCCGGGAACAGCGTTTCCGCGTCGCCAAGCACCTCCAGCTTGACCAGATTGTGGCCATCGAGCAGTTCGCGCGCGAGCCGCAGCGTGCGCACCGCGTCGTCCGCGGTGTAGCAACCGGCGGTGTTGGGCAGCAGCGTGTAGCGGTCCGGCGGCAGGAAGTCGAGCAGGCTGGGCTGCCCGGGCTCCTGGCCGATATTGGTGCGACGGATCGCCACGGTGATGATCTGCGCGCCGGACGCATCCACCGCGTCGCGCGTTTCGTCAAAATCGCGGTACTTGCCGGTACCGACCAGCAGCCGGGACGAAAACGTCCGGTTGCCCACTTTCAGAAAGTCGTTGCTCATGTGCGAATCCGGTTGTGTTCAGCCACCGCCGACCGCGACGACGATCTCGAGCCGGTCACCGGCCTGCAGCGCTGTGCCCGCGTGCAGCGCGCGCGGCACGATCTCGCCATTGCGCTCGACCGCCACACGCTTGCCGGCCAGCGCCAGGGCGTCGATCAGATCGGCCACGGACTGGCCCGGCGTCACCGGATGCGGCTGGCCATTGAGGAATATGGATGCAGGTTGCGTGCTCACGCCCGTAGTTTACCGGTATTGCCCGACCTGCACCCGGCGATCGCAGCTCCTGCGACGCCCTTGGGAAGCGCTGTCGTTCCGGCGTACAATCCCGTCGTCGCGGGTGTAGTTCAATGGTAGAACGGCAGCTTCCCAAGCTGCATACGTGGGTTCGATTCCCATCACCCGCTCCAGCCGCTTCCCCTGCCCGCCCCGTTTCAACCGTTGGTTCCCTGCCTCGCTGTCACCCGGAAGCTGGAATTCAGTCCGGGCGCCCTATTGTCCGGTAGGCACCGCCGAAATACAGCAGCGGCTGGCCCACGCCGCGTTCGAAGCGCTCGACACGGCCGACGAAGATCAGGTGATCGCCACCGGCGTACTGGACTTCATTGCGGCATTCGAAGCGTGCGAGGCAGCCTTCGATCAGCGGCGCGCCACCCAGACCATCGGTCGTTTCCAGCCCCGTGAAACGCTGCTCGCGCGTGCCGGCAAACTTCTTCGACAAGGCCATCTGGCTGTCGGCCAGCACATGAATGGCGTAGTGCGAGCAGGCGCGGAAGGCCTCCACGCTGGGCGAGCCCAGCATCAGGCTCCACAGCACCAGAGGCGGTTCCAGCGACACCGAATTGAACGAGTTCACGGTCAGGCCGACCGGCTCGCCGCCGGGCGCACGCGCAGTCAGAATGGTGATGCCGGTCGCGAACAGCCCCAGCGCATCACGGAAGGAACGGCTGTCCCGTTCGGGATTGCTCATCGCAGGCCAGCGGCTGCACGCATGCAGCGGACCGGACAGGTCATCGGGAGAGCATCCGCCGGCGCGCAGGCGCACCGGACCGGCACAGGGGAAACGGTCATCGGGAGAAGGCAATGAAGCGACGATTGGAGTGGCCGGATTATCGCCGCTTTTGGCGTGCCGTCGTGTGCATGCCTACAATCCGTCCGCGATGAAACCCTGCGAGCCCCCGCC
>DATCUL010000177.1:0-2520 GCA_036567405.1 Methyloversatilis sp.
CGCTGTCGGATTGCTGGTTCGTCACATAGGCGCGCGCGCCGTCCTCGGAAAACGCGATGCCGTAGGGCGCCTTGCCCACCGGCAATGTGGCAACGGTGCGCGCCTGCGCGATGTCGACCACCGACACGTCGTTGCTGTACACATTGAGCGCCCACAGCGTACGGCCATCGGCCGACAGTTCGAGCGCGAACGGATGGTTGCCGACCGCGATGGTCGACGTCTGCTTCAGTCCGGCGATGTCGAGCACGCCGACTGCGTTGTCGTCACGGTTGGCCACATAGGCGGTCCGGCTGTCCGGCGCCGCAACCAGACCGGCCGGCGCGCTGCCGACCGCAATTTCGCCGAGCTGCGCCTGCGTCGCCACATCAAACACCAGCACGCGATGCAGGAACCAGTCGGCCACCAGCAGACGGCGCCCGTCCGGCGTCACCGTGATGCCGACCGGGCTGCGACCGGCGCGGATGTCGCCGACCGGCTTGCGCGTCGCCAGATCGATGACGGTGATGCTGGCACTGTCAGGACTGCTGACGAATACCCGGCCGGCAGCTTCGCTGACCCAGACTCCGGCGGGCGAGCGCCCGGCCGGCAGCGCAGCGACCACATTCCCGGCATCCACATCGAGCACGCTGACGTCGTGCGAACCCTGATTGGTGATGTAGGCCAGCGGGCCGGCCAGGGCGCAACCAGCCAGCGCGGCCAGCACTGCGCCGGCGCACAGGCGGCAGCGCAGCCCTCGCTTCATCCGAGGAACAGCTTGTAGGCCGGGTTGTTCGTTTCTTCCCGGTAGTCGTAACCCAGCGTGTCGAGGAAGTCCTGCAGCGCCGACGTATCGCCCGGCGGCACCTGCATGCCGACCAGCACGCGTCCGTAGTCGGCGCCGTGGTTGCGATAGTGGAACAGGCTGATGTTCCAGTCGCGGCTCATCGAATCGAGGAATTTCATCAGCGCGCCCGGGCGCTCCGGGAACTCGAAGCGGAACACCTGCTCGTGGCCGACATCGGGGCTGCGCCCGCCGACCATGTAGCGCACGTGCAGCTTGGCCAGTTCGTCGTCGCTGAGGTTCAGCGCCGGATAGCCGTGGTCGCCCAGATGCTTCACCAGGGCCTCCGCCTCGTCGCGGCCCGACACCTGCACGCCGACAAAGGCATGCGCCTGCTGCGCGTCCTTGTAGCGGTAGTTCAGCTCCGTGATGTTGCGCCGGCCGAACAGCGACACCAGTTCGCGATAGGCACCCGGGCGCTCTGGCAGCGTCACCGCCAGCACCGCCTCGCGCGCTTCGCCGATCTCGGCCCGTTCGGCGACGAAGCGCAGGCGGTCGAAATTCATGTTGGCACCGGATGCGACGGCCACCAGCGTGGCGCCATGCACATTGTTCTTCGCCGCCCAGGCCTTGGCCCCGGCCACCGCCAGCGCACCGGCCGGCTCGAGGATGGAACGGGTGTCCTCGAACACGTCCTTGATCGCGGCGCAGATCGCGTCGGTATCGACCAGCACCATTTCATCGACGTACTGCTGCGCCAGGCGGAAGGTTTCCTCGCCGACCAGCTTGACCGCGGCACCGTCGGCGAACAGTCCGACGCTGTCCAGCTGGATACGCTTGCCGGCAGCCAGCGAGCGCGCCATCGCGTCGGCGTCCGACGCCTCGACGCCGATGATGCGGGTATTGGGCCGCAGCCGCTTGATGTAGGCCGCCACGCCGGCGATCAGGCCGCCGCCGCCTACGCAGCAGAACACCGCGTCGATCGGCTTCGGATGCTGGCGCAGGATTTCCACGCCTATCGTGCCCTGACCGGCGATCACGTCCGGATCATCGAACGGGTGCACGAAGGTCAGACCCTGTTCCGCTTCAAGCTTGCGCGCATGGGTATAGGCTTCGTCGTACGATTCGCCGGCCAGCACCACCTCGCCGCCGCGCGCCGCGACCGCGTCGACCTTGATGCGCGGCGTCGTCGTCGGCATCACGATGACTGCACGGCAACCGACCTTGGCAGCCGACAGCGCGACACCCTGCGCATGATTGCCGGCCGATGCGCAGATCACGCCACGCGCGCGCGCCTCGTCCGACAGCTGGGCGATCTTGTTGTAGGCGCCACGCAGCTTGAACGAGAACACCGGCTGCATGTCCTCGCGCTTGAACAGGACGTTGTTGCCGATGCGGCGCGACAGGTTGGGCGCGAGGTCGAGCGGCGTTTCGATCGCCACGTCGTACACTTGGGCGTTCAGGATCTTTTCGAGGTAGTCGATTTGCATGATGGAGCCACGGCATTGCGCGCACCGGCCCGGGAGTGGCCGGCGCAAGAGCATGCAAGCCTAGCAGTGCGCACGCACCGGCGGCAAATGCCGGCCGGCGCCTGAAGCGATGCTGATGGATTTCATGCCCGATGCGCCGACCAGCCTGCTCGGCCTGCTGGTCGCCAGCTTCCTGTCGGCCACGCTGCTGCCCGGCGGGTCGGAAGCGCTGCTGCTGGCGGTGCTGGCCGCCCACCCGGAGCGGCGCGACGCGGCCGTGCTGATGGCCAC
>DATCUL010000178.1:0-16153 GCA_036567405.1 Methyloversatilis sp.
GGCACGGTGCGGATGCGTGCGGCGGCGCCCTCGACCGAATCGATGCCGCGACCGATCTGGCGCGCCAGGTTGAGTACCGAACCGTGGCGGCTGTAGTACAGGACGAGTATTTCTTTCAACGCGGTCTATCCAGCACAATGACGGTCGGAGTGTACAGGCTTAGGGTCTGTTGGTATTGAATCGCGGGCCACGTTTGCAAGGTGCTCGCCATGGGAAAGGCGTGCGACGAAGTCGAGACTGGCCGTCTCGACAAGGCGCGCAACGCAGTTCGTGGCGTGTACCCTGCAAACCCGAAGGGCGCCGAGGTGGTCACCAGCGCTGTTGTGCCCAGCTCAGCGTTGAGCCTCCTGGCCTGACGGCCAGTCAGCCGGCGTCGGCCCGCCTTGATCCGGACGCAACAGGATTCGCGCGCGGCCCGCGATTCAATGCCAACAGACCCTAGAGCCGGCTTGCTCCGGCCCGCATTCAGCCCTTCCCGTTTCCGGCACGACATGTCTTCCAGCTTTCCGGCTTTCCTGCTCCGTCCTGTCGATGTTTTCCGCTCGGCCTGCCTGAGGCATCGCGACGCCAATGCGGCGCAGTCTGCGGCGGCGCTGGCCTTTGCCATGTTGTTCGCGCTGGTACCGCTGCTGGTGCTGGCACAGCACGTGATGGACCTGCTGCCTGCTGCGCTGCAGTTCGGTGCGCCGTTGCGCGCCTATCTGACCGGTGCGCTGCTGCCCGACGAAACCGGTACGTCCGTGGTGCGACACGCGATGCGCTTCGTCGCCAAGGCGCGCCGGCTGTCGCTGGCCGACCTGGTGCTGTTGCTCGGCAGCGCCTGGGTGTGGGTGCGCATCGCCGATCACGCACTCAATGCGATGTGGCCGCAGGCGCCGTCGCGCCGAGTGCGCCGGACGGCGCTGATCTATCTCGGGCTGCCGGTGCTGGCACCGTTCGCGCTGGGCGCCGGGACTGCGCTCAGCCTCTACCTGGTGACGGCTTCGCTGGGCATGGTCGATGAGCCGGCCTGGCTGAAGATCGCGCTGCTGCGTTCGGCCACTGCGCTGGTGACTGCCGGTTTTCTGGTACTGCTGTACTGCACGCTCCCGCGCGCCCGGGTGGCGCTGCGTCATGCGATGAGCGGCGCCGTGGTGGCGACCGCGTTGCTGACGCTGATGCAGAAGCTGCTCAGCGTGTATATCGCGCACATGCCCGGCTATGCGGTGGTGTATGGCGCGCTGGCGACGCTGCCGGTGTTCCTGCTCTGGCTATACCTGTTCTGGAGCATCGTGCTGTTCGGCGCCAGCGTCACCGCCGAACTGCATCTGCGCGGGGCCTGACCGCCGGCTTTGCACGAGTCGCCGAGATCTCGACTAGATCGTCGAAATCTCGTCCAGTTCGAACAGTTCGAACGCCTGGGTCTGCAGATCCAGGTCAGACAATCTGGCATCGCCCAGCCTGCAGCGCGTGCTCGTCGCATGAGCGATCACCAGGTTGCGGCCCTTTGCGGCGCCGCGCGGCAGCATCAGGCAGGGATGGCTGCGCTGGCGCGCCAGCGGAGGCAGGCGCAATGCGGCGACCGGCGCACGTCCGGACGCATCTTCATGGAACAGTACCGTCGCCGACTGTGCGCCGTGGCTCAGCAGTTCGACGCCGATTTCCATGCGGTCGGGTTCGGTGCTGCGAGCCCAGCGCACGACGCAGATCTGCCATTTGCGGGAGTCGACGCCCTTGATCATGACCGGGGCGCCCGGCCGCACCAGTCCGGTTCGTCCGTCCGTGAGCCTCAGCGCGAAGCCATTTGCGCTGTCGTTGATGATTTCCCAGCCGGTGGTGATGCTTTCCCAGTCGTTCGTCGCTTCGTGGCTATCCAGCAGGCTCCATATCGGATCGAACCCGATCAGCATGCGTACCTGCTGGGTGCGTTCGCGCCGGGCGTGCTGCCTGCGCGGCATCGCCATCCAGCGCGCCTGCAGCGTGCGCATCAGGCGACGTGTCGCCGGATCATTCAGGCAGGCGGGCAGATGCAGGCTCGGAGAACCGCCGCCCTCGTCGATCAGGTCGAGGTGCTGCCCGAGCACCTGGCCGAGACGCTGGCAGGAGCAGAAGATGATGTGTCCGGCGCGTCCGTTGTCTGCCGGTGCCCGCAGCAGCGCCGTGGGGCTGCGGTCGCATTCTTCGTCGAGCCAGTACCACGAGTCGAGGTCGCGATGCGGCGTCTGCGCCTGTATCTGCACCGCGCCCGAGTAACTGCGGACATATTCAGCGACGCTGAAGAAGTCGGCCGGTGCGAGATTCGGTGTCTGAGCCAGGGAGAGCGCCACCAGCTGCCGGAACAGATGTTCTGCGTTGACCGGCACCGATGCGCTGGCCGGTTGTGCTTCCAGTGCGCGGGAATGCATCAGCAGTGCGTTGGCCGTGCCCCACATGCCGACCGGATCGGTCGCACCGATCAGCACGTTCAGTGCGTAGGCGTCCAGTACGCACATCATGGCGTGGCCCGCGACGCGCGCCGGCCGGTGCACGGCCTGCATGCGCAAGGCGTCGAGATAGCTTCGGGCCAGCCGCATGCAGCTTGTGCACAGCAGATCGGCCGCAGCGCGCAATCCTGCTTCGACCGGCAGTGCGCTGGCGGCGAGCTGTGGCCTGAGCATGGCTGAACAGGACAGCGCGCGGTCGTGAAAGATGTCGAGGATCCGAACCCGGACGGCCGGCGCCAGCGCGACCTGCTCGAGCAGGTCCATGTGCGCCGACAATGCTCGCGCATGTGCGGCCACGTTGTTGTCCGGTGCCACGGCCAGCCAGTCGAGTACGGTCCGCAGCGTGTCGCCCGTCTGCGCATCGCGTAGCAGGCCTTCGATCACGGGGGAAACGGAGGCGGAAGAAAGCATCGTCTGCATGCATTGCCCGAACGGGTGGAAGCGTGATTCTAGTAAACTCGCGATTTCTGCACGCAGGCCATACGCCTCACTTTCCCCCGGATCATGAATTCTCCCCTTTCCCCCGAGTCGCCCCGGGCGACGATCGACCCGGCCGACCGTCTGATCGTTGCGCTCGATGTCCCCGGCGCCGAGCAGGCCCGGGCCATCGTCGATCAGCTTGGCGATGCCGTTCGTTTCTACAAGATCGGGCTCGAGCTGTTCATGAGCGGCAATTACTTCGAATTGCTCGACTGGCTGGTCGCGCGCAACAAGAAGGTATTCGTCGATCTGAAGTTCTTCGATGTGCCGGAAACCGTCCGTTCCGCGGTGCGTGCGCTGTCCGGAAGCGGT
Organism: Methyloversatilis sp.; assembly: GCA_036567405.1. Taxonomy (GTDB): domain Bacteria; phylum Pseudomonadota; class Gammaproteobacteria; order Burkholderiales; family Rhodocyclaceae; genus Methyloversatilis. The sequence goes on from DATCUL010000178.1 coordinate 3,255, forward strand.
GCCACCTTCGCCACGGTGCATGGCAACCAGGCGATCATGGAAGCGGCCGGAGCTGACAAGGGCGCGCTCAAGATACTTGCGGTCACCGTGCTGACAAGTCTGGATCGCGGTGATCTCGACGATCTGGGATTCGCCTGCGACGTCGAGGCCCTCGTGCTGTCGCGCGCACGCCGTGCGCTGGCCGCGGGTTGCGACGGCGTCGTGTCGTCCGGCCTGGAGGCGCCGCGCATCCGCGCCGAGCTGGGAGGACGGGTACTGGTGGTGACGCCGGGCATCCGTCCGGTGGAAAACCGCCCGGCGGATGACCAGAAGCGCACGGTCGATGTCGCACAGGCGCTGGCCAACGGTGCAGATTATCTGGTGGTCGGCCGCCCGATCCGCAACGCGGCCGATCCGGTCGCTGCGGCCTGGCGCATGCAGGAGCAGATATCCCGGGCGCTTGGCGGCTGCTGAAAAAATTCAATGAGCATCATCAGCCCTTCGGATGATGATGCCAGTGCCGGCCTTGTTGCATACTCGACCGGTCATCAGTCCACTCCGGGCAAGATCCGCGCACGAGTGCCCGCGCTCATCCATCCATCCGCCGGTTCACGGCCCTGCTGCCTTGCAGCCATGGTCGCAAGGATATCGGTGTTCCTTGCAGGCCTGCTGCTGACGCAGATCGTGCTGGCCTCGTCGGTGCTCGTACTGCTGAGCGAATCCGGCGGCGCCTATTCGGAATTTGCCGATGCACTGAAAGCCGAGCGCAGCACGCGTGGTGGTTTTTCGCTGGTCGTGCTGACGCGTGCCGAATTCTCGCCGGCCGATCTTGCGGCGTCTGACCTCGTGGTTGCCGTGGGGGCGGGTGCCTTGCGCATGCTGGCCCAGAGCGATACCGGTGCGCCGGTACTCAGCGTGCTGGTTCCGCAGTCCGCCTATGAATCCGCGACCGGTGGCAGCGACGGGCGTCGATGGTCCGCGATCCACATCGACCAGCCGTTTTACCGCCAGGTCGAACTGATCCGTCAGGCGTTGCCGGACGCCCGGCGAATCGGCGTGCTCAACGACGGCACGCATCCGGAGCGGCTGCAGCCTTTGAAGACGGTGCTGTCGGGTACGCCGCTGCAGCTGGTGGCGGGTTCGTTCGCCGGCGAATCGTCGCTGTTTGCGGTGCTGTCGCAGGTGCTCGAGCAGGCAGATGTCTTTCTTGCTCTGCCCGACCCTCAGGTGCACAACGCCGGTACGGTCCGCAACCTGCTGCTGACCTCGTTTCGTGCCGGTGTGCCTGTGGTCGGATTTTCAGCCGCCTACGCGCGTGCCGGTGCCCTGATGTCGCTCTACTCGACACCTGAGCAGATTGCCAGGCAGACGACCGACGTCATGGTTGGATGGTTTCGTGACCGGACCTGGCCGGTGCCTCGTTACCCCCGCTACTTTACGGTGTCGGTCAACACGCATGTCGCGCGTTCGCTTGGTTTGCGTATCGACGATGGCGAGGTGCTGCGTGATCGTCTGATGCGGCAGGAGAAGCTGCCATGAAACACTGGGGCGTCAGGCAGCGTGTGCTTCTGGTCGCGCTGGCACCGGTGCTGGTGTTCGGGCTGGGGGCCGGTGTCTGGGCAGTCCTGAACCGCCTGTCCGAACTGGAAAGCGCATTGATGGAGCGTGGTCACGCGACCGCCCGCCAGGTCGCGGCGCTGGCCGACTACGGCATCTTTTCCGGCAATACCGACGCACTGGTGTCGCTGATCGAGGCGGCGCGCCGCGAACGGGATGTCAGCGGCGTCATGGTGTCCGATCGGGACGGCGATCTGGTGGTGTCCGGCGGCGTGCTGAGTCCGCAGGCGCGTATTCAGGGAACTCGACTGCACGGGGTGGCGCCGGTGGAACTCGACGCATCGATATTTTTCGTTGAGCCCGTCATGCGCAATAACCTGGCCAACGATGCGGACATGTTCGACGGCCTGGGTGAAGCCAGCCAGGATCGTCGTCCGATCGGCTGGGTGCTGGTCGAGGTGTCGCGCGACCGGGTCAAGGCGCTGAAGATCAACTATCTCATCACCAGTGCGCTGGTCATCGCCAGTGCATTGCTGGCGGCGAGCATCTTCGCCATCCGCATCAGCCGGACGGTGACCGGACCGGTGCGCGAGGTATCGCGCGTCGTTAGGCGCATCGGCGAGGGGCGACTGTCGGAACGCGTGTCGGTCGATGGTGGTGGCTCACTGCGTGTGCTGGCCGAAGGCGTCAATGGCATGGCAGAACGGCTGGTTCAGGCGCGTGACGAACTTGAGGCGAGGATTGCGGACGCAACCAGCCAGTTGCGCAACCGGACCGACGAGGCGGAACGCGCCAACCACGCGAAATCCCGTTTCCTGGCTGCCGCCAGCCACGATCTGCGCCAGCCCATGCATGCGCTTGGCCTGTTCGTCGCCGAACTCGCCGGGCGCCTGCACGGCTCGGAGCACCGGGGCCTGATCAGGCAGATCGAGGAGTCGGTCGGCGCGATGGAAGATCTGCTCGATGCGCTGCTCGACATGTCGAAGCTCGATGCCGGCGGCGTGACCGCCAACCGATCGGTGTTTGCCCTGCAGCCTCTGCTGTCGCGCATCGTCGACGACTTCTCGGCCGACGCGCTGCAGCGTGGCCTGCGACTTAAACTGCGGGCCACCGATCTGTGGATCGAGTCCGATCCGCTGCTGTTCGAACGCATCGTCACCAATCTGCTGTCGAATGCGGTGCGTTACACGCAGCGCGGTAGCGTACTGGTTGCCGCACGCCGGCGTGGCGAGCGCGTGGTGATCGAAGTCCGGGACTCCGGGCCGGGTATTCCGGACGAGGCTCAGGAAATGATTTTCGAGGAGTTTTACCAACTGCAGAATCCGGCGCGCATGCGCGGCCAGGGTCTTGGCCTTGGCCTTGCCATCGTGCGCAGGTTGTCCCAGCTGTTGGGGCACAGCGTCACGGTAAGGTCGCACGCCGGCCAGGGCGCGGTGTTTGCCATCGAGGTGCAGTGGGCCGATGCTCCCGAACGTGCGCATGGACGGGCCGAGCCGGAGTATCTGCCCGAGCGCTTGTCGATGTCCGTGCTCGTGATCGATGATGATGCGGGGTCGCGCACCGGCATTGCCGGCCTGCTGGCGACCTGGGGTTGCCACGTGTTGTGTGCGGCCACGCTGTCCGAGGCGCGCGACGCCATCCGTCAGCATGATCGGGTACCTGCGCTGATCCTGTGCGATTTCCGGCTGGCTGCGGTGGCCAGTGGCATCGATGTGCTCGATACGCTGCTCGCCGAGCAGGCGTCAGACATCGCCGCCGCGCTGGTGACCGGCGACACCGACCCGCTGGTCCGGCGCATGGCGGCGGCGAGGGGCTATCCGGTACTGCACAAACCGGTGCGTCCGGCCCGTCTGCGCGCATTGGTGCAGCAGACACTGGTCAGGTCGAAAAACCCGGTGGTCTGACCGGTGTCGCTGGCATGGTGCCGATGTTTCTTGCGGAGCGGGTTGTCTTTCGCTAATATCGCGGGTTTTCCTCGTTTCGAAGGAACTGCAATGGTCGTTATCCGCCTCGCGCGTGGGGGTGCCAAGAAGCGCCCGTTCTTCAACATCGTGGCGACTGATTCCCGCAATCGTCGCGACGGCCGCTTCATCGAGCGCGTCGGCTACTACAACCCGGTCGCTCCGGAAGGCACCGGCCTGTCGGTCAATGCCGAGCGTCTGGCCTACTGGACCAGCGTCGGTGCGCAACTGAGCCCGACGGTCGCACGTCTGGTCAAGCAGGTCGCCTGATTTCAGGCAACGCCATGGTCGTGCTGGGGCGGCTGGCTGCTCCGTTCGGCGTTCAGGGCTGGTTGCGCCTGCATCCGTTCGGTGATGATCCGGAGTCCTGGCGTGTCATCGAGCACTGGCGGGTATCTGCCGATGCCGACGCGGCGCCCGATCTCTGGAAGACGCTGGATCTGAAGGGATTCAAGCTGCAGAGCAATGGGCCGGTCGTGAAGTTCGACGGTTGCGATGACCGGACGGCTGCCGAGAAGCTTGTGGGTCTGTATGTGGGCGTCCCCCGCCACGAGTTGCCGGCGACCGAGGATGGTGAGTACTACTGGGGCGATCTGATCGGTCTCGATGTGGTCAATGTCGAAGGCGAGCGCCTCGGGCGCATCGATCGTCTGCTGGAAACCGGCGCCGATTCGGTGCTTGTCGTCGTCGACGATTCCGCGTCCGCCGACAAGCCGGTCGAACGTCTGATTCCCTTTGTCGCCGCGGTGGTGAAGGATGTTGATCGCGATGCAGCGGTCGTGCGCGTGGAGTGGGGCGCGCAGTGGTAGATGGCGCGGCGGCGGAGTCCGCGTCGCGCGAACGGTCTTCGCGGAGCGGGCCGATCACCTTTGAAGTGGTCACGCTGTTTCCGGAAATGTTCACCGCCATCGAGCGCAGCGGCATCACGCGGCGCGCGCTGGAGCGTGGATTGTGGCAGGGGTGTTACGTGAACCCGCGCGACTTCGCGCAGGACGCGCACCGTACGGTGGATGACCGCCCGTATGGCGGCGGCCCCGGCATGGTGATGATGGCCGAACCGCTGGCCCGTGCGATTGCCGCATGCAAGGCACGCCATGATGCGCCGCTCAAGGTGGTGCATTTTTCGCCGGCGGGCGAACGGATGGCGCATGGCCGGGTCATGGATCTGGCCGGCGAGCAGGCTCTGCTGCTGTTGTGCGGCAGGTATGAAGGGATGGACCAGCGACTGATCGATCGTCATGTCGATCTCGAACTTTCGCTGGGGGATTTCGTGCTGTCGGGTGGCGAATTGCCCGCGATGGCACTGATGGACGCAATCATCCGGCAGTTGCCGGGTGCGCTGAACGATGCCAGTTCGGCGGTCGAGGATTCGTTCGTTGCCGGCCTGCTCGACTGTCCGCATTACACGCGGCCGGAAGTGTGGGAAGGCGAGCCGGTGCCGGAGGTGCTGCTGTCCGGCGACCACGCGCGCATCAGGCGCTGGCGTGCGGAACAGGCGCTGGCGCTGACCCGCAGGCGGCGGCCGGACCTGCTGGGCGATGCCGGGCAGGACGGCGGAAAATGAGTTGAGTAGTGGGCAGTCTGCAGTACCGACTGTCCGAAATAAACGCACGCATCACGGAACAAGTGCTCTGCGGCAAGGCAATGCCACTGACCAGGAGTCATCGCAATGAATCTGATTGAACAACTCGAACAGGAAGAAATCGCCCGCCTGGCGAAAGTGATCCCCGATTTCGCACCGGGCGACACCGTGATCGTGAACGTGAACGTGGTTGAAGGCGACCGCAAGCGCGTCCAGGCTTACGAAGGCGTGGTGATCGCGAAGCGCAACCGCGGTCTGAACTCGAACTTCATCGTGCGCAAGATTTCCAGCGGCGAAGGTGTCGAGCGTACCTTCCAGACCTACTCGCCGATGATCGCGTCGATCGAAGTCAAGCGTCGTGGCGATGTGCGTCGCGCCAAGCTGTACTACCTGCGCCAGCGTTCGGGCAAGTCGGCACGCATCAAGGAAAAGCTGGCCAAGCGCGTCACTCCGGCTGCCAGCCAGAGCTGATAGTCAGTGCCGCCGGCGCTGCGGCGCCGGACATTAAAAAGGGACCGCGAGGTCCCTTTTTAATTTGTGTGGCACGCTGCAAAGCGGCTGCCGCCCCGCGCCGGCGTCAGGCGCGGCTGTCCTGTTGCAGCGCTCGCTGTACCTGTGCGCGTACGCCTGCCGCATCCAGTCCGACCTCAGCCATCAGTTGTACCGGGTCGCCATGATCGACGAAACGGTCGGGCAGGCCGATGCGCAGCACGCGGCAGGGCAAACCGGCGTTGTGGATCACCCGCTCGACCTCGCTCCCGGCACCGCCGATCAGCGCATTTTCTTCGAGCGTGACGATCAGCGTGTGGCGCCTGGCCAGATCGATCACCAGCGCTTCATCCAGCGGCTTGGCGAAGCGCATGTTGGCGACACTGGCGTCGAATTCGCCAGCCACCGCCAGCGCCGGTGCGAGCATGGCGCCAAATGCCAGCAGCGCCACTGCGCCGTTGCCGGAACGACGCAGTTCGCCACGGCCAATGGTCAGCGCCTGCATTTCTGCCTGCAGTTCCGCGCCTGGCCCGCTGCCGCGCGGATAGCGTACGGCGCTCGGACCTTCGTGAAGGTAGGCGGTGTACAGCATCTGCCGGCATTCGTTTTCGTCGCTGGGCGTCATCACCACGATATTCGGCAGGCACAGCAGGAAGGACAGGTCGAAGGCGCCGTGGTGGGTGGCGCCGTCGGCGCCGACCAGACCGGCGCGGTCGAGCGCCATCATGACCGGCAGGTTCTGCAGGCACACGTCGTGAATCAGCTGGTCGTAGGCGCGCTGCAGGAAGGTCGAGTAGATGGCGACCACCGGCTTGATGCCCTCGCAGGCCAGGCCGGCAGCGAAGGTCAGTGCATGCTGCTCGGCGATGCCGACGTCAAAATAGCGCTTCGGGTACTCGGCGGCGAACCGCACCATGCCCGAGCCTTCGCGCATCGCCGGCGTGACTGCCATCAACTTGTCGCAGCGCGCGGCCATGTCGCACAGCCAGTCCCCGAACACCTGGGTATAGGTCAGTTTGCCGCCGCCCTTGCCGGTCTGGATGCCGGCCTGGTGATCGAACTTGCCGACGCCGTGATACAGGATCGGATCGGCTTCGGCCAGCTTGTAGCCATAGCCCTTCTTCGTGATCACGTGCAGGAATTTCGGTCCGGGCAGTTCGCGCAGGTTTTCCAGCGTCGGAATCAGTGCGTCGAGGTCGTGACCGTCGATAGGGCCGTAGTAGTGAAAGCCGAATTCCTCAAACAGCGTGCCCGGCGTGATCATGCCCTTCACGTGCTCTTCGGCGCGCTTGGCGAACTCCTTCAGTGGCGGTGCCAGATCAAGCATGCGCGCACCGGCGCGGCGGGCTGCGTTGTAGGTCTGGCCGGACAGCAGACGGGTCAGGTACTTGTTCAGCGCGCCGACCGGCGGCGAGATCGACATGTCGTTGTCGTTGAGGATGACCAGCAGGTCGGCATCCTCGACGCCGGCGTTGTTCAGCGCTTCGAAAGCCATGCCGGCGCTCATCGCGCCGTCACCGATCACCGCGATGCTGTGCCGTTTCTGACCTTGGGCGCGTGATGCGATGGCCATGCCCAGCGCTGCCGAGATCGAGGTTGACGAGTGGGCGGTGCCGAAGGTGTCGTATTCGCTCTCGCAGCGGCGCGGGAATCCGCTGACGCCCTTGTACTGGCGCAGCGTCGCCATGCCTTCACGTCGGCCGGTCAGTATCTTGTGCGCGTAGGTCTGGTGGCCGACGTCCCAGACGATGCGGTCGTTCGGTGTGTCGTAGACGTGATGCAGCGCGACGGTCAGTTCCACCGTACCGAGATTCGACGACAGATGACCGCCGGTGCGGGAGACAGACTCGACCAGGAATTTGCGCAGTTCATCGGCCAGTGGTTTGAGTTCGCGCGTTTCCAGGGCACGGACGTCCGCCGGCGACGCGATCTTGTCCAGCAGCGGGTAGGTGCTCATTGTTTGGGTCGATCTGTCCATCAGTTCTGTCTTGTCAGCACGAAGTCCGCCAGTTCGCGCAGGCGCCGGGCACCGGCGCCGAAATGCTCGAGGCTGGCCACGGCTTCGCCGTGCAATTCGCGCGCCCGTTCGCGCGCGCGGCCGAGGCCCAGAGTGCTGACATAGGTCGGTTTGTTGGCGGCAGCGTCCTTGCCGGCGGTCTTGCCCAGGGCAGCTGTGCTGGCTTCACAATCGAGCACGTCGTCGACCACCTGGAACAGCAGTCCGACCGTCGCCGCATAGTGGTCCAACCGGGCGGCTGCGGCAGCGTCGAGGCTGCCGCAGCCGGCGCCCAGTCGTACTGCGCAGCGTATCAGTGCGCCTGTCTTGTGGATATGCATGAATTCGAGTTCGGCCACGCCCAGCGCGACGCCGACCGACGCCAGGTCTATCGCCTGCCCGCCGGCCATGCCGCGCGAACCGGAGGCGACCGCGAGTTCCGACACCAGACGGACACGCGTCGCCGGTTCCACCGGACAGTGCTCCGCCAGCAGCAGGAAGGCGAGCGACTGCAGGCTGTCGCCGACGAGCAGTGCAGTGGCGTCATCGTACTGCACATGCACCGTCGGCTTGCCCCGGCGCAGTATGTCGTCGTCCATGCACGGCATGTCGTCGTGCACCAGCGAGTAGGCGTGGATCAGTTCGACTGCGCAGGCAGCTGCGTCGAGCGCGGCCGGATCGGCTCCGGACAGCGCGCCGGCAGCGTGGCAGAGCAGCGGGCGAACACGCTTGCCGCCACCCAGTACCGCATAGCGCATGGCGTCGTGCAGCCTGGCAGGCGCTATCGTGACGGATGGCAGGAAGCGGTCCAGTGCCGCTTCGGTGCGTTGCTGGACGGCGACGGTCCAGTCGCCGAAGGTCTGTGCAGGCTCACTCATCGGTGCTGCTGCCAGTGTCGGCCGGAAAATCTCGCAGAAGACCATCCTCTAGCATCTGCACTTTCTGCTCGGCGGCATTGAGTGCCGACTGGCAGTGGCGCACCAGTTCCACGCCGCGCTGATAGCGCTCCAGGGCACCGTCCAGCGGCAGCTTGCCGTCCTCCATTGCGCGCACGATGGCTTCGAGTTCCTCGATCGCGTGTTCGAAGCTGGCGGGCGCAGAGGCCGTGTCTGCTTTTCTGGTCATTCTGTCAGTGCGCGTCGGGCAAACTCTGAAAAATAGCTGATCCAACACGGCCGGTCAAACGCTATACTGCCCGGCTTTGCCACGCGATTCCGTTCGTCGCGCGCCCGTGTGCACACCCCTGCGCAGTGCGTCCCGCGAGAGCGGGGTTGCGGTTTTCCAACTTTGACTTCGGGGGTTGGGGAATGTCCGATATACAGTCCATTACCCGTCTGGAACCGGCACATACGCAGTTTCCGGTGTCCTGGTATTTCGATGCACCGCTGTTCGAGCTGGAGAAGCGTGTGCTGTTCGACAACGGGCCCGGATATGTAGGTCACGAATTGATGGTGCCCAATGTGGGCGACTATCAGACCTTGGGCTGGGCCGACGACGCACTCATGCTGGTGCGCAGCGAATCTGGCAGCGACGGCGGCATCGAACTGCTGTCCAATGTGTGCCGCCATCGTCAGGCACTGATGATGAAGGGGCGCGGAAACACGCCCAACATCGTCTGTCCGGTGCATCGCTGGACTTACGACACGCGCGGCGAACTGCTGGGCGCGCCGCATTTCCCCAGCACACCCTGCCTCAATCTGAAACGCAGCCCGCTGATTAACTGGAAGGGGCTGCTGTTTTCCGGCAAGCGCGATGTGGCCGCCGATCTGGCCGGCATGCAGGTGGCGCCGGATCTCGACTTTTCGGGCTACATGCTCGACCACGTCGAGATGCACGAGTGCAATTACAACTGGAAGACCTTCATCGAGGTCTACCTGGAGGACTATCACGTCGAGCCCTTCCATCCGGGGTTGGGCAAGTTCGTCACCTGTGATGACCTGAGCTGGCAGTTCGCGCGCGACTATTCGGTGCAGCGAGTCGGCGTGAACAACCGCCTGGCGCGGCCCGGGTCGCCGGCCTACGAGCGCTGGCACAAGGCCGTGCTCGAGTTCTACCGCGGCGAGATGCCGCCACACGGCGCGATCTGGCTGACCTACTACCCCAACATCATGGTCGAGTGGTATCCGCACGTGCTGGTGGTCAGCACGCTTCATCCGCTGTCGCCCGAGCGCACGCTCAATGTCGTGGAGTTCTACTATCCCGAGGAAATCGTGCTGTTCGAACGCGAATTCATCGAGGCGGAGCGCGAGGCGTACATGGAAACCGCGCGCGAGGACGACGAGATCGGAGAGCGCATGGACGCTGGCCGGCGTGCGCTGATGAAGCAGGGCCGCTCGGAAATCGGCCCCTACCAGTCGCCGATGGAAGACGGCATGCAGCATTTCCACGAGTGGTACCGTCGCGAGATGGCGGACTACCTGTGATCGTGGCCAGCCTTGCCGGTTCGTCTGGGGCACTTCGGTGCCCTGTTTTTTTGCCGGACTGAATGCCATGCAGTCGCTCTGGATGGTGCTCGCCAGCCTGCTGTTCGCGTCGATGGGCGTGTGCGTGAAACTGGCGAGCAATACGCTGCAGTCGTCGGAGATCGCCTTCTATCGCGGTTTCATCTCGCTGCTGCTGGTGGCCGGCGTGATGCGCCTGCGGGGCGCCACCTTCGCCACGCCGCATGCCGCGATGCACCTGAAACGCGGCGTATCGGGTGCGATTTCGCTGATCCTTTATTTCCAGGCGATTTCGCTGCTGCCGCTGCCGACCGCGGTGACGCTCAATTACACCTCGCCGCTGTTCATGGCCGCCTGGCTGGGCTTCACTGTTGCCGGCGAATTGTCGCGACCGCTGATGCTGGCGCTGGCCATCGGCTTCGCCGGCGTGGTACTCGTGCTGCAGCCGACACTGGGCAGCGATCAGTGGCTGGGCGGCGTGTGCGGGCTGGGGTCCGGCCTGATCGCCACCGTGGCCTATCTGAGCGTGCGCGACCTCGGTCGTCTGGGTGAACCGGAATGGCGCATCGTGATGTACTTTTCCGCCTGTTCATCGGTACTGGGCGCGCTGTGGGCGCTGCTCGATGGCGGCTTTCACCTGCCCGATGTGCGCACCTGGGCGCTGCTGTTCGGTGTCGGCGTGTTCGGCACTGCCGCGCAGCTGTGCATGACTGCCGCCTACAAGGGCGGACGCACGCTGGTGTCGGCCAGTCTGGCCTACACCACGGTGGCTTTTTCCACCATCTACGGCGTGCTGCTTTGGCATGAGGTACCAACTGCAGTAGTCTGGGCAGGCATGCTGCTCATCGTCGCGAGCGGCCTGCTGGCCCTGCTCAAGCCACCGCCGGCGAAGCTGTAGTCTTGCTGGCATCAAAACAGGAGTCGTCACGATGATCACTACCGATTTCAAGGGCAATCTGGTCACGGTGACCGCGTTCGGCGAATTCACGCTCGCCGACTACCGTGAGTTCGAGGATCTGGTCAATTACCGCGTCAAGTTCCATGGCGTCGTCAATCTGCTGATCGATCTGCGCCAGATGACCGACTTCACGCTCGACATGGCGCTCGAGGAAATGCGCTTTGCGCGCGCTCACAGCGAGGATTTCGGCCGCATCGCGGTGCTGGCCGGCAGTCCGTGGATGGCTTGGACAGCTTGGCTGTCCCAGGTTTTCGTCGACGCCGAAGTGGCGGTGTTCGACGACGAGGCGGCTGCCGCGGACTGGCTGGGCGCTTCGGTCTAGGTCGCGGTGGCGCCGCTGATCACCGCTGCCGCGCTGGCAGCGGCTTTGGGCGATGAAAGGCTGGTGGTCGTCGACTGCCGGCACGATCTGGCCAGACCGGATGCGGGCGAAGCCGCCTGGCGCGAAGGTCATGTGCCGGGTGCGCTGTTCATGCACCTCGACCGTGACCTGTCGGCGCCGAAGACCGGCTGCAACGGTCGTCATCCGCTGCCCGCACCTGAGGATTTCGCCGCATTGCTGGGGCAACTCGGCATCACGCCGCAGCATCGGATCGTCGTCTACGACGACGCGGGCGGCATGTTCGCCGCGCGCCTGTGGTGGATGCTGCGCTGGATCGGACATTCCGAGGCGACGGTGCTCGACGGTGGTCTGGCGGCCTGGCAGGCCGTGGGCGGCGCGCTGGATACCAGCGTGCGCGTATTGCCGGCATGCCGCTACCCGGTGGGGGCCGTGGTGCCGACCGTCGGTGCTGCCGACCTGCTCGCCAACCTCGACGGCGGTCCGCTGCTGCTGGTGGATGCCCGCGCGCCGGACCGCTTCCGGGGCGAGAACGAAACGCTGGACCCGGTCGGCGGTCACATTCCGGGCGCCGTGAACCGCTTCTTCCGGCTCAATCTCGAGGCGGATGGCCGCTTCAAGTGCGCCGACGCGCTGCGCGCCGAATGGCGGGCGCTGATCGGCGATCGCGATCCGGCGTCGCTGGTCATGCAGTGCGGCAGCGGGGTCACCGCCTGCCACAACCTGCTGGCACTCGAAGTCGCCGGACTGCATGGCGCCCGTCTGTATCCCGGATCGTGGAGCGAGTGGTGCAGCGATCCGGAGCGTCCGGTGGCGCGCTGACCGGCACACGCCGCGCACGCGGAAAGATGACTGGATGGATTCTGATGTCCGGTGGCGCCGTTGGCCGCCGGGTATTCCTGCGTTTGCTGTACAAAAGGAGAAACGAATGACTTCACTTTTCGATCCGGTCAGGCTGGGCGAACTGGATCTCGCCAACCGCATCGTCATGGCGCCGCTGACCCGCAACCGTGCGGTCGAAGGCCTGGCGCCCGGTCCGCTGACGGTCGAGTACTACCGCCAGCGTGCCAGCGCCGGCCTGATCATCGCCGAGGCGACCCAGATCAGCCCGATGGCGCAGGGCTATTTCGGCACGCCGGGCATCCATTCGGCGCAGCAGGTTGCCGGCTGGCGCCAGGTGACCGACGCCGTACACGCTGCAGGCGGACGCATCATCCTGCAGCTGTGGCACGTCGGGCGCATTTCGCACACCTCGCTACTGCCGGGCGGCGCTTCGCCGGTGTCGTCGACCGCACGCCGTCCGAATGCGCAGTGCTTCACCCGTGACGGCTTCGCCGACGTGTCGACGCCGCGCGCGCTGCGTGACGACGAACTGCCGGGCCTGATCGCCGACTACCGTCTGGCCGCGCGCAATGCGATCGATGCCGGATTCGATGGCGTCGAAGTGCATTCGGCCAACAGTTACCTGCTCGACCAGTTCCTGCGCGACAGCGTGAATGACCGCAGCGGGCCTTATGGTGGCCCGATCGAGAACCGTGCCCGGCTGCTGATCGAAGTCATGCAGGCAGTGGCCGCGGAGATCGGTGCCGCGCGCAC
>DATCUL010000179.1:0-3133 GCA_036567405.1 Methyloversatilis sp.
CACGCGCAGCTCGTCGTTCCAGTCGCGAAAGGCGATCGACACGGTCACGCACAGCAGGCCGGACGAGATCGACAGATAGGGACGGGTCACCTGCACCTTGCCCAGGTGGTCGATCGCGCGCCGGAAATAGGGGCGACGCGACCAGCGCGCGTGGCGGTTGATCGACAGTGAGCGGTACTGGCTGTCCTCGTTGATTGCGGCGCGGGCGGGGCGTACGTTGTGTCCGACCTGACGGCCGTCGCCGTCGAGCAGGAAGCAGCTGTCTGCACGTTCCAGTTGCAGGAAGGCGTGGCAGGCTTCTTCCATCGGCACGCCGTCCTCGAGCAGGCCGGCGCAGCCTCCCATGGCGTGTATGTAGGGGCCGATCAGCTCCCGATAGCGCGACAGGCCACTGCCGCGCGTCGTGTCGAAGCGTTCCCACAATGCATTGAGCACCGGGCTGACCTGACGGGTATCGACCGGCGCGGCCTGCGGCATCGCGAAGTAGAAGCCCTGGACGAAGTCGATGTCGGAATCGAGCGCTGCCAGCGCCTGTGCCTCGGTTTCGACGCCTTCTAGCAGTACCAGCGACCCGGCTTCGTGGATCAGGCTGACGATCTGCGGCAGCAGCCGGCGTGCCGACGGATCGTCGACCGCGCTGATCGCGAACGAGCGGTCGAGCTTGACGATTTCCGGCTGCAGCGACCAGATGCGGTCGAAGTTCGAGTGTCCCGCGCCGAAGTCGTCGAGCGCGATCATGCAGCCGAGGCTGCGCAGGTATTCGACCGTACGGGTGAAGCCGACCTGGTCCGACACCGCGTTTTCCATGACTTCGATGACGATTCGGCGGGGATCGAGGTCGGCGTGTTCGCTCAGCTCCGGCAGGAAGTCGCTCAGGTCCTGCTCGGGGCCGCGGCGGAACACCTCCGGATGGATGTTCAGGAACAGCCAGCCATCGCGCGTGTCCTGAGCTGCGTGATTGTTCACGTGCAGGTAGCGGCACAGCTGGTCGAGGTAGCGCAGATCCTCGTAGCGTGCGGCACCGCCGATCACACGTCCCGGCGCGACCGGATTCATGTCCTGGTCGGTCGCCCGCAGCAGCCCCTCGTGGCCGATGGCCCGGCAATGCGACAGGCTGAAGATGGGCTGGAAGTGGCTGGTCAGCGTCAGTCCCCGATAGCGGGCGGAAACGCCGTTCTGGCCGTGAAAGATGTCGGCGCCATGGATCGGATCGACGTTCAAGGGGTCGATGTCCGGGGCGACTGCTAACGATGCCTGGGCCATGGAACGTGCTCGGAAAATGGGATTGTCTTGCTTAACGGCAGCAAGCCTCCGGCCTTGAGCGCTTGTGCGCCTGCTGCCGGTTTCGGGGCGGCAGGCCTGTCCGGGGGCGCTGGTATACTTGGTGCGCGCACGAACACGGTGCGCAGCGTGCTTCCGTCATCCCGCCCATCGGTCTTTACGTGCTCGATATTCCCTGGTTTTCGTTGATTGCCGCCGCCGCCGTGCTGCTGCTTGGGCTCGGTGTCTGTCTGCTGGTCGCTCCGGGTGCGCTGCGCAGGCGTCTGGAGGACAGCCGCGCGGCGCTGGAAATGGCGGCGCAGGCCCGCCAGCAGCAGATGCTGTCCGCGCTGCACGAGGGGCTGCAGCGGCAGACCGAGCGCGTGGTCGGCATGCAGGCGGATGCGAACGAACGTCTGCGCGTAGCCACGACGCATGAGCTGGGCGCCGCCCGCGAAGCGATGGTGGCGCTGCAACTGGCGCAGCAGGCCGCGCTGTCTGGCAGCCGGGAAGACATGGCGGCGCGTCTGGCCGAGCTGTCCGCGGCGCTGAACGCCCGGCAGGAAACGCTGCGCACCGAACTGGTCGCGCAGACTGCCGCGACGCTGGCCGAACAGACCCGCGCCCAGCAGGAAGCGCTGCAGAACGGTCTGCAGAATGCCGCGGTGCAGCTGACCAGTTCGATCGAATCGCTGACCCGCACCGTCAACGAGCGGCTGGAACTGCTTGGCGGGCGCGTGCAGGAGCGGCTGGAGGAGGGATTCCGGAAAACCAACGAAACCTTTGCCAGCGTGATGGCGCGGCTGGCCACGATAGACGAGGCGCAGAAGAAGATCGACGGCCTGACGACCAGCGTGGTCAGCCTGCATGAACTGCTGGGCGACAAGAAGTCGCGCGGTGCTTTCGGTGAGGTGCAGCTGGAGGCGCTGGTGCGCAACGCGCTGCCGCCGGACAGCTTCGAATTCCAGGCCACGCTGTCGTCGGGCGTGCGTGCCGACTGCCTGCTGCGGCTGCCGGAACCGACCGGTATGGTGGCGGTGGATTCCAAGTTTCCGCTGGAAAACTACCACCGCATGTTCGACCGCGAACTGTCCGAGCTGGAGCGCAAGCTCGCGCAGAACGCCTTCCGCGGCGACGTGCGCCGGCATGTCGACGACATCGCGTCGAAGTACATCATTGCCAACGAGACCTCGGACGGTGCCGTCATGTTCGTTCCGGCCGAAGCGGTGTTTGCCGAGATCCACGCCCATCACGCCGACGTGGTCGCGCACGCCCAGGCCAGACGCGTGTGGATCGTGTCGCCGACCACACTGATGGCGGTGCTCAATACCGCGCGCGCCGTGCTCAAGGATGTCGAGACGCGCCGGCAGATACACGTGATCCGCGACGCGCTGGGCAAGCTGGCAAAGGACTTCATGCGCTTCGACGAGCGCATGCAGAAGCTGGCCAATCACATCCGCCAGGCGCACGAGGACGTGCAGGAGGTGCATGTGACCAGCCGCAAGATCAGCGGCCATTTCGTGCGCATCGAACGCGCCGAGCTGGGCGATGCCGAACAATTGCCGGACGAAGGCTGATGCAGCACGTCATCACGCAGATCCTGCTGGCTGCGCCGCTGTTCGTGCTGGTGTTCGTCGGCTACGCCATCCTGAAATGGGGCGGCTGGAACAAGGCGGCGGCCGACGCGCTGGCGAAGTTCGTGTTCAGCATCGCGCTGCCGGCCATGCTGTTCCGGCTGATGAGCGGTTTCGCCAGCCTGCCGCCGGTCGATGTGCGGCTGCTCGCGGCCTTCTTCGGTGGCTGTCTGGTCGTGTTCGTGCTCGGCCGTCTGCTGTCGGCACGGCTGTTCCGGCTCGATGGCGTGTCGCAGTCG
>DATCUL010000180.1:0-2733 GCA_036567405.1 Methyloversatilis sp.
CCCGCCGTGCGCCCGGCCAGCCGATAGCGCCGGTCGGTCGCCGCCAGCAGCCCGCCCAGGGCCATCAGGACGCAGCCCCACCAGATCCAGCCCACCAGCGGCTTGTGCTGGATGCGCAGGATCCAGGTCTTGATGTCCAGCGGCTCGCCCAGCGCGACGTACAGGTCGCGGAACACGCCGGAGTCGATGGCCGCCTCCGTCATCGGCATGCGCTGGACGGTGTAGATGCGCTTCTCCGGATGCATCACGCCTACGCTGGAGCCGTCCCGGCTCACCTCGACGCGCGCCCGCGCGGCGATGTAGTTCGGACCGTTCAGTTCCTCGATGCCCTGGAAGGTGAAGGTGTAGCCACCGACGCTGGTGGTATCGCCGGTGGTCATGCGCACTTCGACCGCCGTCTCGTGGTTCTTCACCATGGTCACGCCGATGATGAACACGCCGACACCGGCGTGAGCCAGCATCATTCCCCACTGCGCGCGTGGTATCGACGCCAGCCGCGCCCACGGCCCGGCCGTGCCGCCGGCGACACGCACGATGATCTGGGCGACGCTGGCCGCCATCGTCCACAGGCCGAGCGTCAGACCGCAGGCCACGAACAGCGACCAGCGGCCCGACAGCAAAGGCATGGCCAAGGCGAGCGGCAGCACCAGTGCAGCAGTGATCCACAGCGGCCTAGCCATATCCTTCCAGCGGGCCGCCTTCCAGCGCGCCAGCGGCCCTACGCCGATCAGCAACACCAGCGGCACCATCAGCGGCACGAATACCGACTCGAAATACGGTGCCCCCACCGAAATCTTGCCGAGGTCGAGCGCATCGAGACACAGCGGATACAGTGTGCCGATGAACACCGCACCGGTGGCCGCCATCAGCAGCACGTTGTTCAGCAGCAGCAGCGATTCGCGCGAAAACAGTTCGAACAGGCCGCCGCGCCCCACCTTAGGTGCGCGCCATGCGAACAGCGTCAGCGACGATCCGACCACCACAACCAGGAATCCGAGCACGAAGATGCCGCGTTTCGGATCGGTCGCGAACGCATGCACCGAGGTCAGCACGCCGGAGCGGACGAGGAAGGTGCCGAGCAGCGACAGCGAGAACGCCAGTATGGCCAGCATCACCGTCCAGTTCTTGAAGCAGCCCCTCTTCTCGGTCACCGCCAGCGAATGGATCAGCGCCGTGCCGATCAGCCAGGGCATGAAGGACGCATTCTCGACCGGATCCCAGAACCACCAGCCGCCCCAACCCAGTTCGTAGTAGGCCCACCAGGAGCCGAGCGCGATGCCCAGCGTCAGGAACATCCACGCCACCGTGGTCCACGGCCGCGACCAGCGCGCCCACGCAGCGTCAAGCCGCCCGGAGATCAGGGCAGCGATGGCGAAGGCAAAGGCAACCGAGAAACCGACATAGCCCATGTAGAGCATGGGCGGGTGGAAGGCCATGCCCGGGTCCTGCAGCATCGGATTCAGATCCCGGCCCTCGGCCGCAGCCGGCAGCAGGCGCTCGAAGGGATTCGACGCGAACAGCACGAAGGCGAGGAAGCCGACGCTGATCAGGCCCATCACCGCCAGTACCGCAGTCACCGTTTCGCGCGGCAGGCGCCGGCTGAACAGTGCGACCGCCATGGTCCACACCGTCAGCAGCATTACCCACAGCAGCATCGAGCCCTCGTGTCCGCCCCAGACCGC
This sequence comes from Methyloversatilis sp., assembly GCA_036567405.1. Lineage (GTDB taxonomy): Bacteria > Pseudomonadota > Gammaproteobacteria > Burkholderiales > Rhodocyclaceae > Methyloversatilis. Next base: position 1,683 of record DATCUL010000180.1, read on the forward strand.
GGTCACCTTGTAGAGCATGGGCAGCAGGGTGTTCGAATGCTCCGCGACGTAGCGCACCGAAAAATCGTTGCTGATGAAGCATTGCACCAGACAGCCGAAGCCGATCGCCACGCAGAGGAACTGCGCCTGGGCGGCCGGCCGTGCCAGCGCCATCAGACGCACGTCGCCGCGCACGACGCCGATCAGCGTCGGGATGCCCTGGACCAGGGCGACAGCAAGGGCGACGATGAGGGCGAAGTGCCCCAGTTCAGGAATCATGACAGCGTCTCCGCATTGACCGGGAGACAACTAGCAAAATCGATTCCAGACGGTGTCCGCGGCGCCGGATGTCAAAAGCGGCGTCCGGAGCAGCCGAACGCGCTCAAAAATCCCGGTCGCGGGAATCCGTTCCCGATAACGGGAAACACATCGCCGGTCGTCGACATGATGAACCGGCCGCCGGACCACTCCGGCGCCCTGCACGGTCATCGGGCTGCGACGGGTTTCTCCGCGGCCGCAGCGCTCGCGCCCGCCTTCTCGTCGTCCAGTCGGGCCCGCCACTCCCACACGGCGGCCTCCGCCTTGCGGCGATAGGGGTCGTCCGCCGGCGCCCGGTGCAGGAACACCTCCATCGCCTGCATGGCACCGAAAGCGTCGCCGGTGCCCTCGAGTGCCAGCGCCAGACCGTAATAGCCGTTGATCTGGTCCTTGCGCAGCGTGGTCGCCTCGTCGAAGAAATCGCGTGCGGCTTCATGGCGCCCCAGACCGAGCAGCGCGAAGCCGGCATTCACGTAGGCCTCGGGCATCTGCGGCGCCAGTTCGATGACGCGATGGAAGGCGGTCAGCGCATGGTCGTATTCCCTGAAATGAAGCATGGCCACGCCCTGGCTGAAGCGCAGGTCGATTTCGGCGCGCTTCTTTTCCGCCACGTGACCGTCGGCCTTCATGGCACCGACCGGTACCGCCGGCAGGAAGTCGACCGCCAGTCCGCCGGCGAACACCGCGCTGGCGGTGATGGCCAGCGCCCGCATGCGCACGTCGCCGGAGCGGGCCCCGACCGCTGCGGCGCGCG
>DATCUL010000181.1:0-2987 GCA_036567405.1 Methyloversatilis sp.
GGCTCGAACAGCGCCTGATTGCCGTCGCGCAGATCGCTCGACATCCAGACCGGCGCGCGCGTGAGGGTGCGCGACGGCCACTGCCGGTCGGCGAGTGCGACCGGCGTGAACGGACGGTATTTGGTGCTTGCCTGCTTCAACATGGTGTTTCTCCTGCGTATCGGGTTTCAGAATCCTTTCATTGCGCGTGGCCGGCGAGGCGGGCTGTCAGGCGACCACTGGCTGCTCGTGGCCTGACAACCGCTGCGCAGTCGCAGCATCGGCAGTGAGTGGATCGGCAGGGACATGCAAACGCTCCGGCAAAACAGAATGAGCCGCCCGGTGCGGCACCGGCGGCAGGACAGACTCGACAGGAAGGGGGGATTTTTATGTGCGCGCGGAGCGCAGCAGCAGACCCGACGCAGACAGCGCCAGGACGGAGACGGGCAGCAGATGGGTGTGATGCGAAAGCATGGCCGGACCATACGGGAAGTCCGCACAAGACGTCAAGCCCTGCCGGGTGCGGCGAGCGGATAGAATCCGAGCTGAATACTTTTTCCGTCCGCACACCATGTCAGACCGCAGCACCGCCGCTCCCGCCTCGAATTTCCTGCGCGCCGTGATCGAAAAGGATCTAGCCGCCGGCACCTACGCCAGCCGCCGCTGGGCTCGCAGCCCGGGCGACGACGCCCACCACGCCGCGGGCGAACCCGATCCGGCGAAGATCCGCACCCGCTTTCCGCCCGAGCCGAACGGCTATCTGCACGTCGGCCACGCCAAGTCGATCTGCCTGAACTTCGGCCTGGCGCGCGACTACGGCGGCGTCTGCCACATGCGTTTCGACGACACCAATCCGGAGAAGGAAAGCGTCGAGTACGTCGAGTCGATCAAGGATTCGGTGCAGTGGCTGGGTTTTGGCTGGGAGGCCTTCGGCGCCTCGCACCTGTACTTCGCCAGTGACTACTTCGATTTCATGTACCGCGCCGCCGAGTACCTGATCGAGGCAGGCCACGCCTATGTAGACCAGCAGACGCCGGACGAGATGCGCGCCAGCCGCGGCACGCTGACCGAAGCCGGCAAGGACTCCCCGTGGCGCAACCGCCCGCGCGAAGATTCCTTGGCGATGTTCCGCGCCATGCGCGACGGCCAGCATGCAGACGGCGCGATGGTGCTGCGCGCGAAGATCGACATGGCCAGTCCCAACATCAATCTGCGCGATCCGGCGATCTACCGCATCAAGCGCGCGCATCACCACAACACCGGCGACACCTGGTGCATCTACCCGATGTACACCTACGCCCATCCGATCGAAGACGCGCTCGAAGGCATCACCCATTCGATCTGCACGCTGGAATTCGAAGACCAGCGCCCGTTCTACGACTGGGTGCTGGAACGCCTGGCCGAAGGCGGCCTGCTGGCGCACCCGCTGCCGAAGCAGTACGAATTCGCGCGCCTGAACCTGACCTACGTCGTCACCAGCAAGCGCAAGCTGATGCAGCTGGTGACCGAAGGTCACGTCAGCGGCTGGGACGACCCGCGCATGCCCACCATCGTCGGCCTGCGCCGCCGCGGCTACACGCCGGAGGCGATCCAGCTGTTCGCCGAGCGCATCGGCGTGTCGAAGGCCGATTCCTGGATCGACTACTCGACACTCGAAGGCGCACTGCGCGACGACCTCGACGGCCGCGCTGCACGCGCGATGGCAGTACTCGACCCGCTGAAGCTCAAGCTCACGAACTGGGACGCGGTGTTCGGCGAACGCGCCACCGAGTCCTGCCTGGCGCCGGTACACCCGCACCATCCGGAGCTGGGCAACCGCAGCTTCAACCTGACGCGCGAACTGTGGATCGAGCGCGAAGACTTCATGGAAGAGGCGCCCAAGGGCTACCACCGCCTGTTCCCCGGCAACCGCACGCGGCTGAAGTACGGCTACGTGATCGAATGCACCGGCTGCGAGAAGGACGCCAGCGGCGCCGTCACCGCAGTGCTGGCCGAACTCGTGCCGGACACGAAGAGCGGCACGCCGGGCGCGGACAGCGTCAAGGTGAAGGGCGTGATCACCTGGGTCAGCGCGGTCGAAGGCGTCGCCGCCGAGGTGCGCCTGTACGACCGGCTGTTCACCGAAGCCCAGCCGGATGCCGGCGGCCGCGACTTCCTGACGGTGCTGAACCCGGCGTCGGCACGTTCGATCAGCGCCTTCGTCGAGCCGGGGCTGGCAGCCTGCGCGCCCGACGACAAGTTCCAGTTCGAGCGCCACGGCTACTTCGTCGCCGACCGCAAGGATTCGGCACCGGGCAAGCCGGTGTTCAACCGCGCGGTGACGCTGAAGGACAGCTGGGGAAAATGACCCGATGACGCACGCGCCGCAGATCGATCCGGTCGACCTGGCGAAGTCCTACCGCCTGCTCAACCACGGCCCGACCGTGCTGGTCAGCAGCGCGCACGGCGGGCGGCGCAACGTGATGGCGGCCGCGTGGTGCATGCCGCTCGATTTCGACCCGCCCAGGCTGCTGGTGGTGATCGACAAATCGACCTTTACGCGCGAGCTGATCGAAGCATCGGGCGAGTTCGCGATCAGCGTGCCGACCCGTGCCCAACTCGACCTGACGGTCGCCGTCGGGTCCGACTCGGGCCGCGATCACGACAAGTTCGCCGCACTGTCGATTCCGGTGCTGGCCGGAGAGCGGGTCGCGGCGCCGCTGATCGGCGGCTGCGTCGCCTGGCTGGAATGCCGCGTGCTGCCAGAAGCGCACAACCAGAGCCGCTACGACCTGTTCATCGGCGAAGTCGTGGCTGCGCGGGCGGACCGCCGGGTGTTCAGCGACGGACACTGGCACTTCGGACCTGACGACGACGCCTTGCGCACACTGCATCATGTCGCCGGCGGCAATTTCTTCGTGACCGGAGAGGCCGTCGCCAGCACCGGACACTGAGCGGGCGCACGGCGGCGGAAGCTCCGCAGCTGAACTTTTCCGGTCGGCGCATATTCCCAAGGCGGCTGGCCGACA
>DATCUL010000182.1:0-2950 GCA_036567405.1 Methyloversatilis sp.
CGTCATCGGACACATCATCGACGTCAAGCGTGGCCACGCCACCAACTGGTCGTCGAACATGAAGTCCAATCCGAAGGGCGTCAAGGAAACCGACGTGTCGCTCAACGTGCTGGAAGAAGTCGCAACCGGCAAGTAAGCAACGGTAGTCAAGAGGACTTCGCGGAACATCCTGTTCCGGCGTGCTAGCCCGCTCCCGCAACCAGCGGGAGCGGGCCTCTCTGATGGGCCCGCCCCCGCGAGACCGACGCTGGAGCCAGTACGAAAATCGGCCACCCGTCCCGGACGAAGTACGACTTTCAATCCCCATCGTTCTGGCGAAGAGGCGGCGCGACGCGGCATTCCACGCCATCGATGGATGGCACAGCACATGCTTAGCCCACTAAGGGATCATCCGGTCCCGCACATTTCAGTGCTACACGAAAAGACCAGGAGACGACGCATGTACACGAAGCAATTCCACGCCGATTCGATCGACTGGATTCCCAGCGGCATCGAAGGTGTGAACTACAAGATACTGGACGGCGATCCGGCCACCATGGCTTCGGTCGTCGTATACAAGTTCGAACCCGGATCGGTCGTTCCGCACCACCTGCACACGCAGGCGGATGAAGTCGCCTACGTGCTCGACGGCGAGTTCATCGAAGGCGGCGTCGCCTACAAGGCCGGATCGGTGTTCGCGGCACCGGCCGGCACGACCCACGGTCCGCACGAAACGAAGACCGGCGCGACGGTGCTGTTCGTGCTGTCGCAGCAACTGGATTTCGTCGTCCAGTAAGCACCGGCGGTTCCGGCCGTGATCATGGCCGGAACCACCACCCGCAACCACCCGGACCACGGGACGGGGCGGCAGCCCGGCTCATTGCGTGCCCTGCTCTTCGGCGCGGCGCCTCGCTTCGGCTTCCTCTTCCGATTCCTCGTCGCCGGCATTCACCGCCGGAAAGTCCAGCGGAACCTGCACCGCGAAAGTCTGCAGTTGTGGCACCTGACCGGCCGCCGACTGCTTGTCCGGGGTATCGATCCGCGTCACGATCAGCTCGCGTGACTGCTCGCGACCGCTGTAGTCGAGCACCGTGTTCATCACCACCTCGTGCTGCGGATCGCGCATGACGACATAGGGATCGGTCACCAGCAGCCAGCCGTCCAGCCGCATGTTGCCGAAGGTCTTGCCCGGATGATGCAACTGGACGTCAGCCGGCAGCACGATCGTGGTCAGGTTGTCCATGTAGATGTTGCTGACCGGATTGATGAAGCGCGCACGGTTGCCGACGCGACCCTGATCGATGCGCAACCAGCCGCGATCCATCGTCACCCGTGCGTCGAGCGCGTCGAAACGTTGGAAACGTGCGCCGACCGTACTGTCGATTTCCAGATCGACCTGACGCGCCGAAGCGCCGTCGCGCCCGACGACCGTGATGTCCAGCGGGCCGTCATCGCGTGTGTGCAGGATGTGCGCCTTCAGCGCCCCGACCTTGAACGACAGAGAACGCCCCGCGCTGACCGTGCCGAGGTTCAGATCCTCGGCTGCGGACAGCGACAGCAGGTCGCCGGTGATCCGGGTGACGCTGACGCTGCCGATGCTGGACGCCAGCGTGATGCCGTTGCCGGCCGTCACTGCGTCCATGATGATGTCGCCTTCCGTCAGTATCGTGACTGCGCCATTGTCCGCCGTTGCGTCGGTCACCGTGACGCGGCCGCCTGCGCCCAGATCGATGCTGCCGCGCGAGCTGCGCACGGTGCCGTCCAGCACGCTGCCGCCCGCACCGATCCGGACATCGTCCAGGGCGTCGACACGGCCGATGCGGACATCGTCGCGCTCATCGATATGGACACCGCCGGCCGTGCTGATCGCATCGATCTTCGCGATATCCGTTTCCAGCGCGTCCGGCACGGCAGTCGGCGAACCGCCGTTCCAGCTTGCGTCACCGATGCCGCCGGGCGCCGTCAGCGCAACGCCGGCACCCGGCGTTGCCGCGACCAGATCGTAGCCGCCGATATCGCCGCCATCGAATATCCGGCCGCCGGACGTGAGGCGCAACGCCTCTGCAGTCGCGTTGTGCGTCGCCTCGATGCGCCCGACCACCACGTCGCCACGCGCATCCACGGCAACCTTGCCGTCGGCCGAACGCAGCAGCGCACCGTCGGCCATCAGATAGCGGCCGGCGTCGACCGCAATGTCACCCTTCGCCTCGACCGCACCGTCCTGCCGCAGATCACCGGCCGGCACCGCCAGCGACACGGCACCGCCGGAACCGATGTGCCCAATCCGCAGATCGGACGACAGGCCCGGCTCGACCGCCACAATGCCTGACAGATGCACGTCACCCGATGCATCGACGTTGACCGCATGACCATTGCCCGCCGACACGAACATGACCTGACCCGGCGCACCGACGTCGCCCCCGGATGCAGTCAGGTCGATGTCGCCGTCCGCGCTGTTCAGCGCGACCGCGCGCTGGCTGCCACGTGCGTCGATGATGCTGCCCGCACTGCCCAGGTGGATGCCGCCGCTGCCGGCGAACATCTCCGCCACCCGCATCGGGCCGCTCAGTTCGCCGAGCCAGATGCCGGTCGCGGCACGGGCCGTCAGTACCGCCGCGTCGCCGAGATCCAGGCGCACCGGATGCGCCGCACTGCCTATGCTGCCGCGTCCCGCTTCGATTATGGTGTTGCCGCCGCGCAGGTTGGCCTCGGTGCCGCCGCCGGCATCGAACACGCTGCCGGCCACCTTCAGGCGGATGGTCGTGCTGTAATCGACGCCCTGCCCGGTGGCGTCGAGCGACACCAGATTGATGTCACCCGGCAGCACCGTACCGTTGCGCTCGTAATCGTCGGCACCGAGGAAGACATGGCCGCGCGCATCGACCGTGACACTGCCACCCGCCGTGGTCGCGATGTCGACGTCGTCGCGCTTGAGCACGGTGGCGGTCTTCGCCACCGGATCGATCGCCAC
>DATCUL010000183.1:0-3115 GCA_036567405.1 Methyloversatilis sp.
CACCATCTGCACTACACCGCGCTGCCTGACTGGACTCAGTCCCTCGGCATGGTGTTCTCGCTGATCCTGCTGGCTCCGAGCTGGGGTGGCATGATCAACGGCATCATGACCCTGTCGGGTGCATGGCACAAACTGCGCACCGACCCGATCCTGAAGTTCCTGATCACTTCGCTGTCGTTCTACGGCATGTCGACCTTCGAAGGTCCGATGATGTCGATCAAGACGGTCAATGCGCTGTCGCACTACACGGACTGGACCATCGGTCACGTGCACTCCGGTGCGCTCGGCTGGGTTGCGATGATCTCGATCGGTTCGATCTACTACCTGATTCCGCGCCTGTTCGGCCAGGAAAAGATGTACAGCGTGCCGGCCATCAGCATCCATTTCTGGATGTCTACCCTTGGCGTGGTGCTCTACATCGCTTCGATGTGGATCGCCGGCGTGATGCAGGGTCTGATGTGGCGTGCGATCAACGAAGACGGAACGCTGACTTACACCTTCGTTGAAAGCGTGAAGGCCACCTATCCGTTCTGGACCATCCGTTTGCTCGGCGGCGCGCTCTTCCTGTCAGGTATGTTCGTGATGGCATGGAACGTGTGGAAAACAGTTGCCGGCCAGAAGCCCTACAACGCACCGGTGGTGGCGCCTGCCGCCGCGCACGCCTGATTATTGGAGATTCATCATGGCTGCATCAAAACACGAAGCTATCGAGCGTAACGTAGGTCTGATGGCGATCCTCACCGTGCTGGTGATCGCCGTTGGTGGCCTGGTCGAGATCGTGCCCTTGTTTTTCCAGCACTCGACAACCGAGCCGGTCGCGGGCGTCAAGCCCTATGAACCGCTGCAACTGGCCGGGCGTGACATTTATGTGCGTGAAGGCTGCTACAACTGCCACTCGCAGATGATCCGTCCGTTCCGTGCCGAAACAGAGCGCTATGGCCACTACTCGGTCGCTGGCGAGTTCGTTTATGACCACCCGTTCCAGTGGGGCTCCAAGCGTACCGGTCCGGATCTGGCCCGTGTCGGTGGGCGCTATTCGGACGAATGGCATCGCGTGCATCTGAACAATCCGCGTGACGTCGTTCCCGAGTCGAACATGCCGGCTTTCACCTGGCTGGACCGTCCAGCCGACGCCAGCACGATCGAGAAGCACATGCGTGCGCTTGCAGTGGTCGGTGTGCCCTATACCGAGGAGCAAATGAAAGGCGCTGCAGAGCAGCTCAAGGGCAAGACTGAAATGGATGCGCTGGTTGCCTACCTGCAGGGTCTGGGTACGGCCCTCAAGCGTGTGAATTGAGCGGAGGCGTCATGGACTTCGATATCAACACTCTGCGCTCTGCAGTTACCGTCGCAGGATTTGTCTGCTTCGTCGCCATCGTGATCATGGCTTGGCGTCCGGGCGCACAAAGCGCCTATCAGGAAGCCGCCATGCTGCCCTTCGCTGACGACGAAAGCCCGCACACCGGAAATGGAGAAAAAAAGTGAGCGACTTCATCAATGATTTCTGGAACGTCTATGTGGTGGTGCTCGTCATTGCCAGTCTGCTGTTCTGTGCATTCATCATCCTGTCGAACAAGGGCGCACGCCCGAGCGGCACGGTAGAACTGCACGGGCACCAGTGGGATGAGACCTTGGCCGAATGGAACAATCCCTTGCCGCGCTGGTGGGTATGGTTGTTCTGGATCACCATCGTGTTTGCCATCGTGTATCTCGTTGCCTATCCCGGCTTGGGCCGTTTTGGCGGCAAGCTGGACTGGTCGTCTGCCAATGCCTACTCGAAGGAAGTCAAGGACGCCGACGCAAAGGTCGCGCCCTTGTTCGAGCGTTACGCAAAGATGGATCTGAAGCAGGTTGCCGCAGATCCTGATGCGCGTGCCATGGGTGAGCGGCTCTACCTGAACAATTGCGCGCAGTGTCACGGCACGGACGCGCGCGGTTCGCGGGGTTTCCCGAATCTGACTGATGCCGACTGGCTCTATGGTGGCGACCCAGAGACGATCCAGACGACGATCAAGGGTGGACGCAATGCGATGATGCCGCCGTTTGCGGCGACGCTCGATGGCGAGCAAGTGCGCGACGTCGTACAGTATGTCCGGTCGCTGTCTGGCCTGACCGGTGACAGCATGCGCATCCAGCGCGGCAAGTCGGTTTTCGCAGCCAACTGCGCTGCCTGCCACGGTGCCGATGCACATGGCAACCAGATCGTCGGAGCTCCGAACCTGACCGATGGTGTCTGGCTGTACGGCAGTACCGAGGCCATCGTCACGCAGACGGTTTCGCGTGGTCGCAATGGCCACATGCCTGCACACGGCGAACTGCTCGGTGACAACAAGGTACATCTGGTCGCCGCCTACGTCTGGGGTTTGTCCAACAATACGACGGCAGCAAAGTAATGAGCAGCAACGCCTCGCCTGGCAGTACTCCCCCCGTCGCTTCGGGACCGAAGCGTGCCCGGGTGATTCCGATTACCGAGGTCGTTTCGGACGACGGGGAACTGTACGCGGCGCGCAAGAAGATACAGCCGCGCAGCATAAAGGGGCGTTTCAACAATCTGCGCTGGGTCATGGTGTGGATCACGCAACTCGTGTTCTACGGCCTGGCGTGGTTGCCTTGGCACGGGCGTCAGGCGGTGCTGTTCAATCTGGTTGAGCGCAAGTTCTACATATTCGGTCTGGTGCTGTGGCCGCAGGATGTGGTCTTCCTGACGTTGCTGCTGATCATCAGTGCGTTGGGGCTGTTTCTGGTGACAGCCGTTGCCGGGCGGGTGTGGTGTGGTTATGCCTGTCCTCAATCGGTCTACACGGAAATTTTCATGTGGATAGAGCGTCGCATTGAAGGCGATCGCTCCGCCCGCATGAAACTTGACGCGGCACCCATGGGCATCCGCAAGCTTGGCTTGCGCACCGCCAAACATGGCGCGTGGGCAACACTTGCGCTGTGGACCGGCTTTACGTTTGTGGGCTACTTCACGCCGATCCGCGAACTGGCGGCGGAAGTTGCCGCATGGTCGGCGGGTTCGTGGGAAGTTTTCTGGATGCTGTGGCGGCGCGCACGGCACTGCGCCGCGAGGCGCGGGAACTCGGGGCTGTCGGCGTTGAGGACGGCGGTGCCGGGC